>NZ_JRFU01000215.1 GCF_003122485.1 Eubacterium ramulus | reverse complement strand
CTACTCACCACTTGCAGAAGTGGGAGTCTCATCTCAGACTGAGATGAAAATGCATCTATAGTAATATTCAAAAATTTTCTCAATATGATACCGCAAGAATCCATTGTGTAACTATTGAAACAAAAAAAACGTCTACTATCATGTGGGATATGTTCATTTAATAATCGTACAGCATGACTTTGTAACGTAAATGAAAGGACTCTGGCTATTTTTCTCGGCCAGCGATTGTTAGCGGATGAGACAAAATCGCAGAGTCCTTTTTCACAACCTAAATTTTAAATCATGCACTTTTAAAAAAATTAAACGATAAAGGGAGTATAACATACATGGGGAAAAGAACTTTTAACTGGGCGGAATTAAAGCCAGAAGTCAAACAAGTCTGGCAATTAAGTCTGCCCGCGATTTTAACGCAGATCACCACCATCGCCATGCAGTACATTGACTCTGCCATGGTCGGTGCTCTGGGCGCTGCCGCTTCTGCTGCCATCGGTCTGGTCGTTGCCATGACCTGGCTGTACAACGGCGTACTATCCGCAGTTTCTGCCGGATTTTCGGTGCAGGTGGCGCATCACATCGGAGCAAATCAGGATATGGAAGCCCGAAATGTCGTCCGGCACGGTCTGATCAGTGCCCTGATTATTTCCGGACTTTTGTGTTTAAGCGGTCTTCTGCTCAGTCATCCGCTGCCGATCGCATTGGGTGGCGATCCTGCAATCTGCCAGGATGCAACTGCATACTTTTTCGTGTACTCGCTGATGATCCCGTTTTCACAGTTGAACTCCCTGGCATCGTCCTTTTTACAATGCTGCGGTGATATGGTAACACCAAGTATTTTGAATGCCGTCATGTGTGGGCTGGACGTTGTGTTCAATACTCTGCTGATTCCGCATTTCGGCGTTCTCGGTGCAGGTATGGGAACAGCGCTGGCCTGCGCCGTGATCAGTCTGATCATGGCATGGCGCTGCTGTATTTCCAATAAGCGGCTGCGGATCAGACGTACCGATAAGCATCCTTTTGACCGCAATATTCTAAAAAAGGCATTCCAGATTGGAATGCCTGTGGCGGTACAGGAAATCGCCATGAACGGTGCCATGGTCATGTCCACCAGAATCATTGCGCCACTGGGTGCTGCCGCCATCGCTGCCAACTCCTTCGCGGTCACCGCAGAAAGTCTCTGCTACATGCCAGGATATGGTCTCGGCATGGCAGCAACAACACTCGTTGGGCGAAGCATCGGTGCCGGAGAGTTAAAAACTGCCAAACGATATGGCAATATCAGTACCGCCATGGGCGCGATTTTTATGGGCTGCACCGGTGCGGTCATGATGTTTGCCTGCCCGTTCGTTTTCCGGCTTCTGACACCCGATACAACCGTACAGGCCATGGCTGTTCATGTTCTGAGAATTGAGCTGCTTTCCGAACCGCTTTTCGGAGTGTCCATCGTAGCTGCCGGAGCACTGCGTGGAACCGGCGATACCTTCGTGCCAAGTCTGATGAACCTCGGCAGCATCTGGATCGTGCGTATCGGTCTGGCATTAATTCTGGTCAAACGCCTTGGACTTACCGGAATGTGGATTGCAATGTCTGTTGAATTATGTGTCCGCGGACTGCTGATGCTCTATCGACAGCACACCACGAAATATTATCGTTCGCGTACTTAAGTAAGGAAGAAAACAAAAACATCCAAGACAGACACGAACAGTTTTCTATCTTCGTTGCGCCGCTTATCTCCGACTGCTCCCGCGAACTCACCAACAGCAAAAACAGCTGTTGGCTCAAACACACTCCCGCAGTCGGGCTATGCTCACTTCGATAACGAAAATTGTCCTACCGTCTTGTCTTTGGATGTGTAGATGTGCAGTGATTCTGAGAAGAATATGTCAGCTTTCGCTGACCAGAAT
>NZ_JRFU01000214.1 GCF_003122485.1 Eubacterium ramulus | reverse complement strand
ATCTTAAAAGCGCTTCCGGTCCCGTTGTGCCATTTCGTACATCATCTTCTCACGCTGCGCCTCGAAATATACGTGCAGAACGTCCCAGGAGGCGTTTGTAGCCGTCATAACCATTTTATAGTCTATCTTTACCTTATGGTTTCTTAAATCCATCAGAAGCCGATCTAGCTGCTTCTCCGTAAAGTCACACATTATGATCATGCTGCCCTTCGGATACTCACCGCCGAAATACCCACCATCATCTTTTCCCCTGGCAAGATCCCCCAATGCCATATGAAATTTCGTCTTCGGGACAGACACCGCCTGTATTTTCATTGGTGTCAGAATCTGACGGATCTCATTCTCATTTTCACACTGAAATAATAATACTTTCGCCATTTTTTAGCAGTCTGCCTTTCCTGTAATGATCCATGGTGCCGGCTGCTGCTCGAAAGAATTTTTGCTGTTCAATCTGGCTACGGAAATCTGGATAACCTCAGTATCTTTGATACCGTATTTTTCAAAAATGCCGGAAATAGATGCCGCTACGCCAAAATCTAATGTATAGATCACAATGCTGATCTGCGGATTTAATTTTGTCAGGTACTCAATCTCCTGCTCCATACTTGCGGATGCCACCATAAATACCAGTGACGGAACCGGACATCCTTTCATCGTCTCCTCATCCACATGATCGATCACCTGAATGTTGTGCAAGCCAAAATGGTCAATGTTCTCTTCCATGGTCGCACGGTCGTCTTTGTTGTATTCTACAGCGATCACAGTGCCCTCTGTAGCGATGATTGCAGCCTCTACCGCAATACTTTCTCCACTGATGACACAAATGTCGTCCTGACGCCCTACATACATCTTATTTAAGATGACGGAACGGATCTCGCTTCCTACATAATGAATGGAACCACGTTTAAAATTATGGTTGTCCATACCAATCTTGTAGGTGTTACGCGCATGCTCATTTACGATCAGCATGCCTGCGGATGCGTTGATGCCACGGTTGATCATATTGCTCACTTTATCGTGTTTTATCTCGCCTGCAGGCTCTGAGCCCTCGTTATACCATACATCGCAGTCCCCCAGTCCTGCGTTCCACATCCGGTAAAAAATATCGTCAATTCCAGCTTCCGTAAACACCAATACTGCTTTGTGTGACTCAACTGTCGGAATCAGGTTTTTATTTTTTCGGGTGATATCAAGCATCTTTACTTTTTCCAGATCAATGGCTGTGTTTTTCGCAAAATACTGCAGCCAGGATAAAATGCTCTCGTTGGTAAAAATCTGCTGTTCCATAAAAAATACCTCCCAATACATTAATCAAAAATGCCTTCAGCATCTAATTATGTTAATTTTACCATTATCAAAAACACACGTCAATAAATCCATGCTTTTCGAATACATCCCAGAATGTTCTCCGTTACAGTTCACTCATCACATGTATTCAGGTAATGATCATGCTTGCAT
>NZ_JRFU01000213.1 GCF_003122485.1 Eubacterium ramulus | reverse complement strand
CCTCATGATTGAGGGGCAGGGGAGTTGACGTGTCGAAGACACTTTTTTAGTTATAAATAAAAATCTGGTTTGGGTGTATTATTCAATCGGCATTGTGAGAGGAGCATAAATTTGTTATAAAGGGATTGAGCGTTGACAAATTTTTGACATTTATAGATTATACTGATTCAGATAAGAAACTACGGGAGGAGCATCAATGGTTTATAAAATATTGATTGTGGATGATGAAAAAATGATGACGGAATTACTTTCGGATCATTTACGGGATTGCGATTATGAGACAATCACAGCAAATGACAGCAGGGAAGCAATAGAATTACTACAAAAGAATCCAGATTTAATCATTTTGGATATTAATATGCCGGACATGGACGGTTTGGAGTTGTGTCGGAATATCCGAAATCATGTGGATTGTCCGATTCTTTTTGTCACGGCACGGATTACCGAACAGGATAAAATCAATGGATTGCAATATGGCGGCGATGATTATATTACAAAACCGTTTAGCTTGAATGAACTGACAGCACGTATTGCAGCCCATTTGCGGCGCGATGAACGGAATAAACATAAATCCAACACGGCTGTTTTGACATCCAATGACCTGATTGTTAATTTAACGGAGCGATCCGTGTATTATCACGACAAACAGATTCCATTTTCCAGACGGGAATTTGACCTGATCGAGTTCCTGATCACAAATGCTAATCAGGTGTTTGACAGAGAGCGCATTTATGAAGCGGTATGGGGATATGACGCAGAGGGCGACAGCAATGTGGTGAAGGAACATGTGCGGAAAATACGTGCAAAATTAAATGAAGCAACGGGACAGGATTACATAGAGACAATCTGGGGAGTGGGCTACAAATGGAAACGTCAGTAAAGAAAATCAAAAAATTACCCTTGCGTAAATATCTGGTCTTTAGCGTATTGATCACGCTTGCAATTATTGTATTGTTGTCAGCCGCGACTATTTTTGGATGTATGACTTTTCGAAAATATTTGCTGCCGGAGTCGAACAATGTGTTTTTGACAGTGGATGAAACCTATGCGGACGGAACAAATGTATCTTATTCTATGCGGGTCAAAGTTGGCGAAGAAGGCGCAGAGCTTCCGGTTCTAATGTCAGAAGATGGAACGGCTGCGGCATCAAAGCAAACAAAGTATACAATCCAACGGATTGAGAACAGTGTGGATTCTTTAACACCAAAGAGAAAACTGGCATATCGTTTTTGTGGTGCGGTCATGATCGTGTTTCCGTTATTGTTTTCGATTGTTGGAATTTTGTTGTGTGGATTCCATTTTTATAGGAAGAAACTTTCTGTTCCGCTGAATTTATTGTCTGATGCTACAAAACAGATTTCTGACCGGGATCTGGATTTTCATTTACAATATGAAAATGAGGATGAAATGGGAATACTGTGTGGTTCCTTTGAACAAATGCGGCAGACATTGCGTGAAAATTATCGGGAAATGTGGAATCTGCTTGAGGAACGAAGATTGTTACAGGCATCAATCGCGCATGATCTGAGAAATCCCATTGCGGTGATCGAAGGCTATACGGAATATCTGCAGATGAATCTTGCCAAAGGAAAGCTGAATAATCAAAGAGTTTTGAAAATTGCGGAGAACTTAAATCTGGCTGCCCGACGACTGGAGCATTATACAGAGTCAGTTCGTACGCTGAACCAGGTGGAGGACATGGAAGTCAATCGACAGAAGGTGAAAGCGTCGGATTTTGTTTCTGACATGGAAGAGGATCTGCAGATCATGGCGCAGAAACGTAAGATTCGTCTTACAATGGACATTGTATTGGAAAATATAGAAATCTGGGTGGATCCGTCTATTTTGTATCGCGTGTTGGAAAATGTTTTCGGCAATGCGCTTCGCTATGCAAAAGAACGTGTACGGATAGAGGTGTCGTTAGAGAATCAATTATTGTCATTTACGATTATCGATGACGGAAATGGATTTTCGGAAGAAGTGCTGACAAGGCAGAAAAAATTGCTTCTTGCAAAGCCTTCGGAGGATGGACATCTGGGAATGGGACTGGCGATCAGCAGAATCCTGTGTAAAAAACACGGTGGCTGTCTGGAAATAAGAAATGATGTGGGACATCATGCGGTCGTGAACGTAACATTTTCGGTAAACGATACTTTATAAAGTAGACACAATGAGAAGAAGGATTACATAAAAATGGACATAAGAAGTTTGACGGATTTTTGACTTTTGTATGATAAGGTCTCCTTGTAAGCTGTAAGGCAATAAATGCAAGGAGGTCCTTTTTTATGAAGAAAATATTTGCGGTGCTGATGTCACTTGTTTTGGGTGGTTCATTATGTGCCTGTGGAAATGGTGTTCAAACACTGGGAGAAAATACAGGAAAAGAAAGTAGTGGCAGTTCTGTATCGGAAGAACAGGCAGTGGCTGGAGGAATAATGAAAAAGCAGTCGACCCAAGAACAATCATCAAAAGGGCAGGCAGTAGAAGGTTTGCAGATTTTGAATGATTCGGATCATTTGGCGAATTGTTACACGAAGGACGGCTATTATTATTTGACGAAGGATGCCACAGAACTGGAAGACGGTACGTGGGGAACACACCTGATGTATATGGATTTTGCAACCAAACAGGAGGTGTATTTGTGCAGTAATGCGGGATGTAAGCACAATACGGCGGATTGTCCGTCGGTGTTTCTGATGAATGAATTTCCACTTTATGCAAGTGGTATTTTTGTTTATGGGCATAAATTGTATGTGCTGAGCAAGGAAAGTGATAACGAAGGTTCCGTGACGCAGGATTTGGTGGTTAGTTCCGATGATGCAGCAGTTGAGACGGAAGCTGCAAAGGCAGTGTTGTATGAAATGAATCTTGACGGTACCAATCGGCAGAAAGTGTTTACGTTTGATGCCGGACTGACCGTAGAAGATGTTGTACTTGGAGATGAGTCCGGACTTTATTTTGTGACGAAAAAGTTATCCAATACGATGGGAGAAGGGAATAACAGCGTCACAACGTCAACCGACAGAAAACTTGTGTTTTGGAACAAAAGCACACAAAAAGCGGAGGATATCTGTTCACTGAATTATGAGGATGGTATCAACTGGAAAATTATTGGTTGCATGGATAATGCCTTGGTATTATCTGGAACAGATTATGGAAAGGCGCTTACAACGGATGATTACACTAAAAGTGATGATGACTGGAACAATATGTATAAAAATTCCAGTGAGGTTGTGGCTACTCTAGATTTGAATACAAAAACGCTGGATGAAAAATATCGGATGGACAATGCGACATTACATAGTATCGCGGTTATGGATGGAACACTTTACGTGTCAAATTCTGAGACTGGAGAGATAAAAACTATTAATCTGACGACAAAGGAAGAAAAGGTACTATGTACGCTGGCGCAGAATTACATTATGAGTACGTTTGCCCATGTTTTGTGCTGCGATACCTGGAATGACGAAAATGACCGTACTTATTATTTCGTAAACACAGATACCGGCGAAGTGCAGCATTCTTCCCTTGTAAATCAGGCACTTGGCTGGAATCTGGAGTTTAAGGCAGAGGTGGGTTCGCAGATTTTGGTGATTTATGATTATGAATACACGCCACTGGGCGATAATTCCTATGATATTACGCAATACAAATATGCACTGATCGATAAGTCAGATTTGTATGCAGGAAATGCAAAGTATGAGCCGATCCTGATGGTTGGAAAGGGGTGTTAGTGTATGCTTTGTCTTACGAATATAACAAAAAAATACAAAGAGAAGCTGGCGCTGGATGATGTGTCGCTGGAGCTTGCTCCCGGTATTTATGGGCTGCTTGGTCCAAACGGAGCGGGAAAATCTACGTTGATGAATATTGTTACGGGAAATCTGAAGCCGGATGGTGGGCAGGTACTTTGGGATGGAAAAGAGATCAAAAGTCTTGGTGCGCAGTATCGAAGTATTATTGGTTATGCACCGCAGCAGCAGGGGCTGTATGATGCTTTCACCGGAAAACGATTTTTAGCTTATATGGCGACATTAAAAGGCATTTCAAAAAAGGAAATGCCCGAAGAAATTGCGCGGGTATTGTCCTATGTGAATATGACGGAAGCTGCAAACCGTCCGATCGGTACTTATTCCGGTGGCATGAAACAGCGTATTTTGATTGCGCAGGCCATATTAGGGGATCCGAAGCTTATTGTGTTGGATGAACCGACGGCAGGACTTGACCCCAAGGAGCGGGTGCGGATCAGAGAACGAATCGCAGCGCTTGCTGGAGATAAAGTGATTTTGGTATCCACGCACGTTGTCTCTGATATAGAACCAATTGCAAAGGAAATCATACTGATCAAGTCTGGAAAAATCATAGATCAGGATACGGTGGAGCACCTTTGCGGCAAATATGGCAGGGTAAATGGTCTGGAAGAATTGTATATGCGAATTTTTGAGGAGGATACCTCATGTGCAGACTGATTTATTATGAACTTGCAAAAATATGGCGTAAGCGAAGTTTAGCATTGTCCGTTTGTGTGTTGCTGATTTTAAACCTGTTTCTTTTGTGGTATGTCAATTGTTCGAATGGTGAAAATGTGCCGCTTTCTGCTTATAAGTCTTTTCAAAATGAGATAGCGGAAATGTCTGAAATCGAAAAAGGGGATTATATTTCCAATCTGAAAGAGACGATGGATGGTGTCTGCTTAGTTCAGAATGTCTTGGATATGCAGAAAATGCAGGGAGAAAGCGGAAAGGCGCTTGCCGAACAGGAGATGACTGCGAATCCGGGAGTTTTTGAAAAGTATTATAAAACATATCAAGCGGGCAGCTATTTGCATTTTACGGATTCTATCTGGCAGGAAAAGAATCTTATTGATGAACTTTATAATGAACAGCAGAAAGCGGCAGGTTATGAGGAATATTTGCAGTCTGTGCAGGGAAATAAGGCAAGTTTAAGTGGTATTTCGATCTTTGGTAATCAGGATAAAAATAATTTTTCCACAAGAAACATTGAAAAAAGTGCAGAGGATTATGCGGCATTGTCGGATCAAAATATTCGATGGATGCCGTCAAAAGCACTTTCGGTTTCCATGGAAAATATATGGACGGATCTATTTCTGATTCTGTCGGTATTTCTGTTTGCCGGGAATTTGATTTTTGAAGAAAAAGAGAAAAAGCTTTTTTATATTACACGAAGTACGAAAAGAGGGCAGTTTCAGAGTATTTGTGCCAAGCTGACAGCGTTGCTGATTCATTGTATAGCAATTGCGGCGTTGCTTTATGGCTGCAATTTGATTTTTTCGGAAGTTACGATTGGCTTTGAAGATGTGACAGCAAGTATTCAATCGATAGCTGCTTATATGGAAAGCAATCTGAATATCAGCGTTTTAGGGTATATTGCAGGTTCGGTTTTGACAAAGAGTACAGTGCTTTTTGGCATGGGAGCGATTCTTACGGCGCTTTGTATCCTGACGGATCAAATGTTTTTGCCTTATCTGGCAGGGATGCTGTTCTATGGCTGCAGTTACTTATTGTATCTGCTGATTCCGGCGGTTGGAAAAGGTTCGCTGTTTAAATATATCAATCTGATCGGGCTTATGAAAACAGAAAATCTGTATGGAAGCTATTTGAATTTCGATATTGGTGGATATCCGGTTTCACGATTACTGGTTTCGTGGAGCGTGATCATTATGCTTGCTGTGTTTGGAATTACTGCTTTGATTTTGCTTTTTCTGCATGGAACAAATTTTGAGTTGAGCAAGAGACAGTCAAAACAGCAAAGACCGTTTTACCCGCATGCATCATTACTCCGCTATGAGAGTTATAAAATAATGATTATGAATCGGGCACTTGTGATTCTTTTGTTATTTAGTTTTGTGATCGGTGGTCGCGTTTTGAATCAGAAATATAGTCCATCCGTGCAGGAACAGTATTATCAGAATCTGATGATGCAGTTAGAAGGGGGACTGACGGAGCAGAAAGAAGCGTTGATTTTATCGGAACAGGAGCGGTATACGCAGGCGTTTTCTGAAATTGAGAAAATTGATGGGATGGTTTCGGACGGTGAGATTGATGAAAGCACGGGAGAGCAGTTGAAGGCAGACTGGTATGGGATAACATTTTTCTATCCTTCTTTTCAACGGGTGATGCAGCAGTATGAGAACATACAGGAAGACGGTGGTGAGTTTATCTATGACACAGGTTATCTGTATTTCTTTGGAAGAATGAATGACGATTATCTGATTGATCTGTTGCTGCTTTCACTGTGTATGGTGATCGCATTTGGAAATGTGATGGCAATGGAATACCAGAGTGGTTCATGGTATTTGTTGTGTGCAACGAAACAGGGAAGAAAGAAAAGTATTGTTAGAAAAATGGTGGTTTGCATGATGGCGGCAATGATTATGTCAGTGCTTCCAATGATATGTCGGTTTGTGAATATTTCGTCAGTTTATCCGTTGCATGAATTGACAGCAGCGATTACGGATATACCATGTTATCAGGAGTTTCCGTTGGCAATTCCGGTATGGTTTTTCGTATTGTTATTGCTTTTGACCCAAATGGCGTCAATGATCGCAGTTGTGATTGTGGTTTTGTTGATTTCGTATTGGAGAAAAAATTATATTCAGACGATGTTCTTTGCAATACTGATTTTGGTTGTGCCGATTGTTTTGAAACTACTTGGATTTGAGTTTGCGGGATGGGGTTCGGTTTATTAGACCATATGGAAATGATCTGTGCGATTGTTTGATAACGATAGAAATTTATATCGTTGAAAAACGCCTGCGTGGGCAGTTAGAGCTACCCATTGACAGGCGTTTTATTTACGAAAAAATATTATTATAATTTTAATAATCAGAGCATGCGCATATTATTTGTTGTTTTTAGCAGGATGCTTTTACATCAAAATCCGGGTTAAACGCATAGAAGTTCTTGGAATTCAACCGGTCGGTCACGAGGCGGAGTCCTTCTCCGAAACGCTGGAAATGAACGATTTCGCGTTCCCGCAGGAAACGGATCGGATCACATACTTCCGGATCTTTGACCAGGCGCAGAATATTGTCGTAGGTGGTGCGGGCTTTCTGTTCCGCAGCCATATTTTCGAAAAGATCTGTGATGGCATCACCTTTTGACTGATATTCGCAGGCATTGTTCGGAATGCCGCCGGCAGCTACCGGCCAGAGACCAAGGGTGTGATCCACGTAGTAGGTGTCAAAGCCACTTTTCTGGATTTCTTCCGGTGTCAGATCCTGGGTTAACTGACGGACGATGGCGCAGATCATTTCCATATGAGCTAATTCTTCTGTTCCAATGTCGGTCAATAACCCTGCTACTTCCCGGTAAGGCATCGCATATCTCTGGGACAGATACCGCATGGAAGCGGAGAGTTCTCCGTCCGGTCCGCCAAACTGGGAGATGATAATCTTCGCGATCGCCGGATTGGATTTCGTGATACAAACCGGATACTGTAATCTTTTTTCATAATTCCACATAAATTAGTAGTACCCCCTTTCCCATGGCCACGGTGATACGGCCCACTGCCAATAATTCTGCCTTTGTTCTCCGGTCTGGGTAAGGGGACCGAATTTTGTTTCATATTCTGCCACAAAATGGTTATATTTGTGTTTCATATGCTGAAAATAATCCAGCGCATCCGGATCTTTTGGATGGGTATCCAGAAAGAGGGTAATATCGCTGATGGCGAATCCACACTGGTAAATGGCGTTCATCAGCCGCTGTTTTTCTACATTACATGCTGCGTTCACGACACATACCTCCTTTCCCGGTAAACGGTTTATCTAATTCGGCAAAAATAGTACCGACCTGAAGGGCGCGGTCCAAATCATACAGATTCCGGAACTGCTGCCAGGGAACGTAGGCCATGGCAATGGTCTGGTTCTCACAGTCGGGACGTTTAAAATCCGTCATATACGGACGATCAGAGTTCATAGAATTGCAATTACAGTTCAAAATATGATGTCCTTTCCTATTCTAAGGTTTGTTTTATAATATGAAAAGGCGGGGGATAGTGTGCAAATGGTAACTGATTGTTTTTTGTTAAGTACCCCAGGTGTTTTCTATTGACCGGGCAGGGGTTAGGCTTTAAACTAATGGCAGGGATAGGAGAGACCATAGGAAAGGGTGATTAGTTTATATGAGAGGATTACACACACAGGTTTCGGATTTAAGGAAAGATGTTTTTGTTGAGGTTGCGCGTATTGCGTATGAGTCTGAAAATATCAATGATGATTTGGAGGCAATTCCATACAAGTTATCTCCGGATGAGAATCCGCGTTTCAGAGACAGTGTTTACAGAGAGCGTGCAGTAAGTTCCGAACGTACCAGACTGGCACTTGGATTATCTCTTCGACCACAGAATAAACCGGTTCATATTACAAGCGGATTGGATGAAGCAACCGTGGATGAGATGTATTATGAGCCACCTTTGATGCAGGTGATTCCGTCTGCATGTAACGCATGTGAGGATAATGTATATGAGGTAAGTAACCTCTGCCGTGGATGTCTGGCACATTCCTGCATGGAAGTATGTCCGCGGGATGCGATCACACATGTGGATGGACAGGCACATATTGATAAGTCAAAATGTGTCAAATGTGGAAAATGTAAAAGCGCCTGTCCGTATGATGCAATCGGTAAAAAGGTGCGTCCTTGTTCCGTTGCCTGCGGTATTAAGGCAATTGAATCTGATGAATATGGCAGAGCTATTATCAATCAGGATAAATGCTTATCCTGCGGTATGTGTATGGTAAGCTGTCCGTTTGGTGCCATCGCAGATAAATCCCAGATTTTCCAGCTGATTCGTTGTATGAAAAACGGTGGAGAAGTTGTTGCGGAGATCGCACCGGCTTATGCAGGACAGTTTGGCAAAGAGGCGACACCGGATAAAATTTATGCAGCACTGCTGAAATTAGGATTTTCACAGGTATATGAGGTAGCACTTGGTGCGGATATCGGAGCTGTGACAGAGGCACATGATTATGTTTACCATGTAAAAACAGGAGAAAAGCCATTCCTGCTGACATCCTGCTGCCCGGCATGGTCCATGCTGGCGAAAAAACAGTTCCCGGAGATCATTGACAGTGTATCCAAGGAGCTGACACCGATGGTGGCAACCGCCCGCAGTATCAAGAAAGAACATCCGAATGCAAAGGTTGTATTTATCGGACCGTGTGCGGCAAAGAAACTGGAAGCTATGAGAAAAACAGTCCGCAGTGATGTGGATTTTGTTATTACATTTGAAGAACTGGATGCCATGTTTGAGGCGCGTGGCATTGATCCGAAGACGATTGAGAGTCAGGGACATCTGCATGATGCAACTGGAGCTGGTCGTGGTTATGCGGTAGCCGGAGGTGTGTCTCAGGCAATCGAAAACTGTATCCATGAGTATTATCCGGATGTAGAAGTGCTGATTGAGCATGTCGAAGGTTTGGATGAGTGTAAAAAGGTACTGATGCTTGCAAAAGCTGGTCGGAAGAACGGATATCTGATCGAAGGCATGGGATGCCCGGGCGGATGTGTAGCCGGAGCTGGTACGCTGATTCCGGTACCGAATGCGAAGAAGGAAGTACAGCAGATTGTTAAGGATTCTACAAAAAAACTGCCTCCGAAACAATTACGGGAGATAGAATTAAAATAATTTATGAAGATTGACACAAATCAGATCAATGCGATCAGGCACAAAGACGGACCTGAGCTTGTGCTGGCGGGACCGGGGTCTGGAAAGACTCTGGTCATCACCCGCCGGGTGCAGCATCTGATCGAACATTACCATATACCGCCATCCTCCATTCTGATCATTACGTTTACGAAAGCGGCAGCCACGGAGATGAGACAGCGGTTTGAAAAATTAATGGGCGGCAGGAGAGTATCGGTATCTTTCGGGACTTTTCATGCGGTCTATTTTATGATTTTAAAACATGCCTATGGCTATACGGCAGATAACATTGTAAAAGAAGAGCAGCGATTGCAGTTTATGAAGGAATATATTCACCGACTGCGTCTGGAATATGATGATGAGAATGAATTTATTTCCAGTCTGTTCTCTGAAATCAGTCTGGTGAAAAACACATCGGTAAATCTGGCACATTACTATTCATCCTGCTGTGGACAGGATGTCTTTCGAAAAATATTCGAAGCTTATGAATCCTTTTTACATCAGAACCGGCTCATTGATTTTGATGACATGTTGGTATATTGTAAGGAACTGCTGGTGCAGCGTCCGGATATTCTGGCGGCATGGCAGCGGAAATATCAGTATATTCTGATCGATGAGTTTCAGGATATCAATCAGATTCAGTATGACATTATCCGAATGCTGGCGGCACCGCAGGATAATCTGTTTATCGTCGGTGATGATGATCAGTCCATTTACCGATTTCGTGGGGCAAAGCCGGAGATTATGCTGAATTTTACAAAGGATTATCCAAATGCCGGAAAAATAATACTGGATACCAATTATCGTTCCGGAGCGGAGATCGTCAAGCAGGCGGGAAATCTGATTTCCTTTAATGAAAAACGATTTGAAAAACAGATTACACCGGCAGCAGAAACGGGGATTCCGGTGGTAAAACAGGAATTTCAGACACAGCGGGAACAAAATTTGTATGTGATACAGGAAATTTTGCGTCTGCACCGGGAAGGAATGGAGTACAAAGATATGGCAGTGCTGTTCCGTACCAATATGCAGCCACGCTTTCTGATGGAAATGATGCTGGATTACAGTATTCCGTTTACGGCAAAAGACCGGATCCCGAATATTTACGATCACTGGATCACGCGGGATTTGTTTGCGTACATAGACATTGCCAGAGGTGACCGCAGCCGCGGCAATTTTCTGAAGATCATGAACCGTCCGAAACGGTATCTTTCCAGAGAAAGTCTGCCCTATGAGGAAGTTGCTTTTGATGTGTGGGAAGAATTTTATGAGGATCAGGGGTGGATGGTGCAACGTTTGGAAAAATTGCAGATGGATCTGAAGGTGATCGCGGGAATGCGCCCGTTTTCTGCCATCAACTATATTCGCAAAGGTGTGGCGTATGAAAATTATCTGCGGGAATATGCGGATGTGCGCCGGATTCCATTCGAAGATCTGACAGACGTGCTGGATGAATTGCAGGAAAATGCCAGAGGATTTGATACCTTTGACACCTGGTTTGAGCATATCGAACAGCTGCGGGAAGAACTGGAGGAACAGGCAAAAAGCTACAAAGCGACAGATGGAGTAAACTTAAGCACATTACATTCATCCAAAGGATTGGAATACGATACGGTATTTCTGGTAGACGTAAACGAAAAAGTCATGCCAAATAAAAAAGCAGTGCTGGATGCAGATTTGGAAGAAGAACGCAGAATGTTCTACGTCGGAATGACGCGGGCGAAGAACCGGTTGTATCTGCTCTGGTCGCATCAGATTCGAAATAAAGACATGGATCCGTCACGGTTCCTGACAGAGTGCGAATCTGCCAGAATTAAACGATAGAAGACCAATAAAAAGATATTATCTTGTGTATCATAAAAGCAAAAATGTACTAGATAAAAATATATTAACCGCTGGCTTTTCATAACCTAAAAACCAGTCACAGAAGAATAAAATTCACAAAAGTAAAAGAAGGGAGAGTCAAATTTTTCTCAGCGAACGATTGTTAGTGAGCGAGATAAATTTGACTCTCCCTTTTCATAAATTTTCGTTTTGAATGCAAATTACATCTGATCAAATTCTTCCTCATCCAGTAACTCATCAAACCGGTCACTGACAGCATCAAACTCATCATCACTGTCAATATTCTCCAGAGACGGATTACCTTCCTCATCCTCAAAGTAGCGGTAGAAGATCACTTCCTCATCATTATCAACCGGAACCAGTGCAATGTAATTCTGATTATCTACATCAAAAATTGTCAAAATCTGACATTCCAGCTGGGAACCATCATCCAGATCCAGAGTAACAAACATTTCCTGCGGATCGAAGATTTCTTCTTCATTATTTGTGTTATTCGTATTGCTCATTTTAATTGCCCTCATCTTTTTCTATATATTCTCTATATAGGAATTTACCCCATAGAATACTACAAGTATAAAAATTCGTAGAACAAAAGTCAATTCTTTTTCAAAATTTTTTGTTGACAAAGGAAAAGAAATCTAATATACTTTGAATATCAAAATATTTGAAATAAAAATTATTTGAAAGGAAGAATAAAATTATGTTAGAGAAAATGAAAGAAATGATCGCTGATCAGTTATCTGTAGATGAGGATAAAATTACACTGGAGTCCAACTTCAAAGAGGATCTGGATGCAGATTCCTTAGATTTATTTGAGCTGGTTATGGCTCTGGAAGAGGAGTACGGTATCGAGATTCCGTCTGAGGAACTTGAGAGCCTTACAACAGTTGGAGCAATCATTGATTATCTGAAAGCACATGGTGTAGAGGAATAAATTTAAATGAAGACAAGAATTACAGAACTTTTTGGAATTGAATATCCGATCATTCAGGGCGGCATGGCCTGGGTAGCAGATTATCATCTGGCGGCAGCAGTTTCCAATGCAGGTGGTCTGGGACTGATCGGAGCGGCAAGTGCGCCGGGCGATGTGGTTCGGACACAGATCCGCGAAGCAAAAAAACTGACAGATAAGCCATTTGGTGTAAATATCATGTTGCTGAGTCCATATGCAGAGGAAGTGGCACATGTTGTTGTGGAGGAAGGTATCAAAGTTGTGACAACCGGTGCCGGAAACCCTGGCAAATACATGGAAATGTGGAAAGCTGCCGGAATCAAAGTTGTTCCGGTTGTCGCAAGTGTGGCGCTGGCAAAGATGATGCAAAAAGCAGGTGCGGACGCGGTAGTTGCAGAAGGTGCCGAGTCCGGTGGACATATCGGAGCTGCCACAACTATGACACTGGTTCCGCAGGTTGTAGATGCAGTTGATATCCCGGTGATCGCAGCCGGTGGTATTGCAGACGGCAGAGGATTTGCAGCGGCAATGATGCTTGGTGCAGAAGCAGTACAGATCGGTACCAGATTCTGTGTGGCTACCGAGTGTATCTGTCATGAGAATTACAAACAGAAGATCATCAAGGCGAAAGACATTGATTCTGAAGTAACCGGCCGAAGCAACGGACACCCAATCCGCTGTCTGAGAAATCAGATGTCCAGAGAGTATCTGCGTCTGGAGAAAGAGGGAGCCGGATTTGAAGAATTAGAGCGTCTGACCGTCGGATCTCTTCGAAATGCAGTCATTGACGGGGATGTCAAAAACGGAACCGTTATGGCAGGACAGATTGCAGGCCTAATCAAAAAAGAGCAGAGCTGTAAGGAAATTGTAGATGAAATTATGGAGCAGGCAGAAAAATTACTGCACTGTTAATAAGAAAAGTTGATTCAGGAAGAACAGAACAAAAACTGTTTTTCCTGAAAAACTGTTGAAATGATAAGCGAAAAGGAGCAAATGAAATGAAGAAAATAGCGTTTATTTTTCCCGGTCAGGGGTCTCAGTACGTTGGCATGGGAAAAGATTTTTATGAGACTTTCCCATGTGCAAAAGAAATGATCGATCTGGCAGAAAAAGTAAGCGGTATCCCTATGAAGGAGCTTCTTTTCGAAGAAAACGAAAATATCAATATCACAAAATACACCCAGATTGCAATGCTTGCAGATGAGCTTGCCATCTGGAGTGTACTGCGTGAAAAAGGACTGGAATCTGTGGTAAATGCAGGTTTAAGCCTTGGTGAGTACGCAGCTCTGGTTGCATCCGGGGTGATGACACCGGAAGATGCATTCCGCGTGGTTGCAAAACGCGGAGAATATATGCAGGAAGCGGTTCCGACAGGTGGAGCGATGACAGCTGTGCTTGGCGCTGATACCGCAGTCATTGAAAAAATCTGCGAGGAGACCGAAGGAATCGTATCCATCGCAAACTACAACTGTCCGGGACAGATTGTAATCACAGGTGAGCAGCAGGCGGTAGATGCGGCAGCAGCAGCCTTAAAAGAAGCAGGTGCGAAACGGTGCACACCACTGAATGTCAGCGGTCCGTTCCACTCCGCCATGTTACTGCCGGCAGGAGAAAAACTTGCGGCAGAGTTAGAACATGTAGAAATTCATGAAATTGCAGTTCCTTATATTACAAATGTAACTGCTGATTATGTGACAGACCCGTCACAGGTAAAGGAATTGCTGAAAAAACAGATTTCCTCATCCGTCCGCTGGCAGCAGAGCGTAGAGCGCATGATCGCAGACGGTGTAGAGGCATTTATTGAAATTGGACCAAAAAAATCCCTTTGTGGATTTATGAAACGTATAGATAAAACCGTTCCGGCTTATCACGTCGATAAGGTAACGGATCTTGATAGTGTATTGAGTGAGTTAGCTCAGTAGATAAAACTTCCACTTTTATAAGCAGTGAGTTTTACAGGTAGTGAGAAATATCGAAAATTGCTTAAGTGCAGGAGGCAGTATGGAAAAATTATTAACAGATAAAGTTGCGATCGTTACCGGCGCAAGCCGCGGAATCGGCAGACAGATTGCTATGACACTGGCACAGGAAGGTGCTTATGTCATTGTAAATTATAATGGATCAAAAGAAGCGGCAGAGGCAGTGGTAGAGACGATCACAGCAGCTGGCGGTCAGGCAGAGACCTGGCAGTGCAGTGTGACAGATTTTGCGGCTGTGGAAGAAATGATCAAATCCATTTATAAAAAATTCGGTCACATTGATGTTCTGGTAAACAATGCCGGAATTACAAAAGACAATCTTCTGATGAAGATGAAAGAAGAAGAGTTTGACGCAGTCATTGATACAAACCTGAAAGGAAGTTTCAACACTATGCGTCACGTTGCAAGATATATGCTGAAACAGAAAAGCGGAAGCATCATCAATATTTCTTCTGTATCCGGAGTACTTGGAAATCCGGGTCAGATGAACTACTGTGCTTCCAAAGCAGGTGTTATCGGAATGACAAAATCCATGGCAAGAGAGATTGCAAGCCGCGGCATCCGCGTGAATGCAGTTGCACCGGGATTTATCGAGACAGAAATGATGGATCAGATGACAGATGCGGCAAAAGAAGCAGGAAAAGCGCAGATCCCGTTTGGTCGTTATGGAAAAACAGAAGAAATCGCAAATGTTGTTGCGTTTCTGGCATCTGAAAAAGCGTCCTATATCACAGGTCAGGTGATCTGTGTGGATGGCGGCATGGCGATGTAAACAAAGAAAATAACCATTAAAAGGAGACATATAGATGAGACGAGTAGTAGTTACTGGAATGGGAACCGTCAATCCCATCGGTTTAAACGTAGAAGAATACTGGGAAGGTCTGAAAGCCGGAAAAACAGGTTTCGGCGAGATCACCTATTTTGATACCACAGATTTTAAGGTAAAAGTTGCAGCAGAGGTCAAAGGTTTTGTTGCAGCAGACCGCATGGATAAAAAAGCAGCAAGAAGAATGGAGCCATTTGCGCAGTATGCAGTAGCAGCAGCAAAAGAAGCATTCGAAGATGCAGGTCTGGATATGTCAAAAGAAGATCCGTACCGCGTGGGTTGTGCCATCGGTTCCGGTGTTGGAAGCTTACAGTCCATCGAGCGTGAGCACAAAAAACTTCTGGAAAAAGGACCTTCCAGAATCAACCCGCTTCTGGTTCCGTTGATGATCACAAACATGGCAACCGGAAACGTAACCATTCAGCTTGGTTTAAAAGGAAAAAGTATTAACGTGGTAACAGCCTGTGCGACAGGCACACATTCCATCGGTGAAGCATACCGTTCCATCCAGTACGGTGAGGCGGATGTCATGCTGGCAGGTGGTACTGAAAATGCCATTACTCCGATCGGTGTCGGCGGATTTACTGCACTGACCGCACTTTCCACATCCAACAACCCGGAGCGTTGTTCCATTCCGTTTGACAAAGACCGCGATGGATTTGTCATTGGTGACGGAGCAGGCGTTGTTGTTCTGGAAGAGTTAGAGCATGCAAAAGCAAGAGGTGCAAAAATCCTTGCAGAAGTAGTTGGATACGGCGCAACCAGTGATGCATACCATATCACATCCCCGGCAGAAGACGGAGAAGGTGCAAAAAATGCAATGTTATTTGCCCTGAAAGACGCAAATGTAGCGCCGGAAGAGATCACATACATCAATGCACACGGAACAAGCACACATCACAATGATTTATTTGAGACAAGAGCCATCAAAGCAGCCTTTGGTGATCATGCATATGATATCAAAGTAAACTCCACAAAATCCATGATCGGACATCTGCTTGGAGCAGCCGGAGCAGTTGAATTTATTGCATGTGTTCTTCAGATGAACAATGGTTATGTACATCAGACTGTAGGTCTTGAGCATCCGGACGAAGAACTGGATCTGGATTATGTACAGGGACATGGCGTGGATATGGATTTTGAGTACGCCCTGACAAACTCTCTGGCATTCGGTGGACACAACGCAAGTTTACTGATCAAAAAATATACAGAGTAAGAAAGAATATGTTAGCAGAATGGGATTCGTTATTGGTTCAAAATCAATAATATATCCCATATCTGCTGTATAGATGGAAAGGAAAAAAGATGGAAGTTAGCCAGTTAATCGAATTAATGAACGCTGTTTCCGAGGCAGGTCTGACAGATTTCTGTTATGAAGAAAATGGCGTTTCCGTAAAAATAAAAAAACATCCTGAGAAAAAGATTGTAGCGTCTGCACCGGTAGAAATGATCGCACCGTCAGCCGTTGCAGCACCGGCACAGATTCCGGCAGCAGCACCGACAGCAAAAGATTCAGATGCAGCAGAAGAAATCGGCGGAAATACCGTAAAAAGTCCTCTGGTTGGAACCTTTTATTCTGCAAGTGCTCCGGATGCAGCACCGTATGTACAGGTGGGCGATACCGTGAAAAAAGGTCAGGTACTTGGAATCGTGGAAGCAATGAAGCTGATGAACGAGATTGAGTCCGAGTATGACGGAACCGTAAAAGCAATTTTGGTAAAAAATGGCGATCTGGTAGAATTTGATCAGCCAATGTTTGTCATTGAGTAGGAGGTCTGGGATGTCAGTTTTAACAACAAAAGAAATCATGGAAATCATTCCGCATCGTCAGCCGTTTCTGCTGATCGATACGATTGAAGAATTAGAGCCGGGCAAACGCGCGGTAGGAAAAAAATGTGTCAGCTACAATGAGCCGTATTTTGCAGGACATTTCCCGGCAGAACCGGTGATGCCAGGTGTGCTGATCGTGGAAGCACTGGCACAGGTTGGTGCCGTAGCAATCCTTGGATGTGATGAATTCAAAGGAAAAACCGCTTATTTTGGAGCCATCAATTCTGCAAAGTTCAAACGTAAAGTTGTTCCGGGAGACGTTCTGATGCTGGAAACAACCATGATCAAGCAGAAAGGACCGATCGGTGTGGCTTCCGCAAAAGCAACCGTAGACGGAAAAGTAGCGGTTATCGCAGAGTTGACCTTTGCCATTGGTTAGGAGAGAGAACATGTTTCAGAAAATATTAATTGCAAACAGAGGTGAGATCGCAGTGCGTATCATTCGCGCCTGTAGAGAACTTGGTATCACTTCTGTGGCAGTCTATTCAACTGCAGATAAAGACGCGCTGCATACCCAGCTGGCAGACGAAGCCATCTGTATCGGAAAAGCAGCACCGGCAGACAGTTATCTGAATATGGAACGGATTTTGAGCGCAGCCATTGCATCCAAAGCAGAAGCCATCCATCCGGGATTTGGATTTTTGTCTGAAAATGCAAAATTTGCACAGATGTGTGAGCAGTGTCACATTGCTTTCATCGGACCTTCCGCGGAAGTCATCCGTCGGATGGGAAATAAGCAGGAAGCAAGAAACACTATGATCAACGCAAAAGTTCCGGTTGTTCCGGGCACAAAAGAAGCAGTTTATACCGCTGATTATGGTCTGAAACTGGCAGAACAGATCGGTTTTCCGGTTATGATCAAGGCAGCCAGCGGCGGCGGCGGAAAAGGCATGCGTATTTCCCGCAGTGCCGAGGATTTTACAGAAAATTTTGAGGTGGCACAGACAGAATCCGTCAATGGTTTTGCTGATGACACCATGTACATTGAAAAATATATCGAGGATCCGCGCCATATTGAGTTCCAGATTCTGGCAGACAAATTCGGGAATGTCATTTCTCTGGGTGAGCGTGATTGTTCCATTCAGCGTCGTCATCAGAAGATGGTGGAGGAATCTCCGTCCGCAGCACTGGACGACAAACTCCGTGCCCAGATGGGTGAGGTAGCTGTTCGAGCAGCAAAGGCAGCAAAATATGAGAGCGCCGGAACCATCGAATTTTTATTAGATAAAAACAAAAAATTCTATTTCATGGAAATGAATACACGAATTCAGGTAGAGCATCCGGTAACAGAGCTTGTCACAGGTCTGGATCTGATCAAAGAGCAGATTTTTATTGCAGCAGGAGAGAAGCTTCAGTGGAGACAGAAAGATATCTACATCACCGGTCATGCCATTGAGTGTCGTATCAATGCAGAGAATCCGGCAAAGAATTTTATGCCTTGTCCGGGAAAAATCGAGTATCTGCATTTGCCGGGAGGAAACGGTGTCCGCATTGATTCCGCCATTTACACCGGTTACACGATTCCGCCAAACTACGATTCTATGATCGCAAAAATCATTGTATACGGAAAAGACAGACAGACAGCTATCGATAAAATGCGCAGTGCACTGGGTGAAGTCAACATTGACGGAATTACCACAAACCTGGATTATCAGTACGATATTATTACACATCCGGTGTTCCAGTCCGGAAATATTACAACCGGTTTTATCGAGCAGTATTTTGAGAATAAAGGTGAAGCATAGTGTTAAAGTTTAAGAAAACAAACTATATTACAGTTCCGCGAAAAGAGCAGGATATCCCGGAGGGCATGTGGATCAAATGTGACGCATGCGGGGAATTACTTTACAAAGAAGATGTGGTACACAATCACTATTCCTGTTATAAGTGCGGCAAATATTTCCGTCTTTCCACAAAGCGCAGACTGCGCATGGTTGCAGACAAGCAGTCCTTTGAAGAGTGGGATACCGGTCTTCAGACAGCAAATCCCCTGGAGTATCCGGGTTATCCGGAAAAATTGGACGGATTAAAGGAAAAACTTCATATTGATGAAGCTGTGACAACTGGGGTATGCACCATCAAAGGCGAGAAAACAGTGATCGCAGTTTGTGATGCCCGTTTTCTCATGGGAAGTATGGGATATGTGGTAGGTGAAAAAATCACCAGCGCGGTGGAAAAAGCGACAGAAATGAAACTTCCGGTTATCATTTTCTGCTGTTCCGGCGGTGCCCGTATGCAGGAAGGAATGGTCTCCCTGATGCAGATGGCAAAAACATCCGCAGCGCTAAAGAAACATTCCGATGCAGGACTGTTATATATTTCTGTGCTTACCGATCCGACCACCGGTGGTGTGACAGCAAGTTTTGCCATGTTAGGTGATATTATTCTGGCAGAGCCGGGTGCGCTGGTAGGATTTGCCGGTCCCCGTGTCATTGAACAAACCATCGGACAGAAGTTGCCGGAAGGTTTTCAGCGTGCAGAATTTCTGGTAGAACATGGTCTGATCGATGGTATTATCCGCCGCGAAGATATGAAAGATACGTTAGCCCGTTTACTCCACATGCATACACAGAAAGCCTCTGCCGATACACTGGAAGCTTTTGATGTATCCGCTTTGGCACATACACATCATGAGAAAAAGGCAAAAATGACAGCCTGGGATCGTGTGATGGCAGCGAGAGCTTCCGAGCGACTTACTGCGTTAGATTATATTCATGAGATTTTCAGTGATTTTGAGGAATTTCATGGAGACCGTCATGTGGATGATGACGGAGCAACTGTAGGCGGTATTGCTTATCTGGATGGATGTCCGGTTACTGTCATCGGGCAGCAGAAAGGACGTACTACCAAAGAAAATATTACAAGAAACTTTGGTATGCCGTCTCCGGAAGGATACCGCAAGGCTTTACGTCTGATGAAACAGGCGGAAAAATTCCACCGTCCGATTATCAATTTTATCGATACACCGGGTGCATTTCCGGGACTGGAAGCCGAGGAACATGGACAGGGTGAGGCGATTGCCAGAAACCTGTATGAGATGGCGGCATTGAAAGTGCCGGTACTCAGTATCGTCATCGGTGAAGGTGGCAGCGGCGGTGCGTTGGCACTGGCTGTCGGAAACAAAGTCTGGATGATGGAAAATGCGACTTATACGATTCTTTCACCGGAAGGATTTGCGTCTATTCTCTGGAAAGATGGAAAACGTGCACCGGAAGCAGCAGATCTGATGAAAGTAACGGCAAAAGATCTGTTGGAAATGGGAATCGTAGATGATGTTATTGACGAGCCGATGCCGGCGAGTGAAGCGAATTTGGTGGAACTCAGTAAAGATATGAAAAATCGGATTCGTGGTTTTCTGGCGGAAAATCTTGGAAAAGAACCGGAAAAACTTGCCGAAGAGCGGTACGAACGGTTCCGAAAATTCTAAGGTGACTTAAAAATTTACTACGTTAGGTTATAATAGGACCTCCTGCAATTTTATCTCAGTCGCTACCAATCGCTCCTTGAGAGAAAATTGCAGGAGGTCTTAATTTACGAAGTGAAGTTAGTAAATTTTTGCGCCACCTTGCACTACGTGCCGCCCAAAACGAAACTTAAACGCGTCGAAGTAGTTCCCACCAACCCATAGCTACGACAGGCGGCATGATTTTACAGAACAATCGATGCACAAAACAGACCGGTCCCGGAGTGGATACCCAAAGTCCGAGTTTATTATCCAGCAAAGCAAGACGTACCACAGATTTTGTCCTGGAAGCCAGTGGAAAATGGTGTACGGCACGGGCTGCTTTTGGATTGTCGGTATCTTTTGCAACACCGATAAATTCGGTATCTTTGATCCAGTATGGGCAGACGGCTGTCACATAAATCTGTTTTCCTATCAATTCCCAGCGAAGCGCCTGACTGTAGCGGAGTAGAAATGCTTTCGATGCAGCGTATACATTGAGTCCCTGCATTGGTTGAAAACCGGCAGTGGAACAAATTTGTAAAATTCTGGAACCCTTGTCAAAATGTGGCATACAAATTGCTGTCATATGAACGGCTGCTTTACAATTCAGATCAATCATATGGGTTAATTCTTCCGGCTGCAACGTAAATGGTCCGCCAATTTTGGCAAGACCGGCAGCATTGACCAGATATTTGACAGTAGGAGCTTCGATGTCCAGTTTATCCTGAAAATCTTTCATCTGTTCGTCATCTGTAATGTCCATCGGCATAGCGGCACCGACACAGATCCCTGTGGCAGAAATTTCCTGTGCCAGAGCGAGCAGAGATTCTTTTCGTCTGGCAAGAAGCCAGATTTCATCAATTTCAGAAGCATAGTTTTGACAAATCTGCAAAGCAAATTCACGTCCAAGACCACTGGAAGCGCCAGTGATAATTGCAATATTCATATATATAAAATCCTCCGGATTATTTCGAAAAATAAGTTGCCGTGCTATCAATAAAATTTCCATAATAAAAATGGTGATAGAACTTCTATTATCTTATAACAAATACGAGTCCTACGCAAGTCATCGTAGAATAAACAGCAGATGGGGTGCATAAATAATTGGGTTATGTGCAAATAGCATGAGGAAATTGTAAAAACGCTTCTGAATCTGATAGTGTAATAAAAAATCAGGTTACATATAGATAAATCTATGATAAGATAATTTGGTGGAAATTACAGAAAGTTAAGAGGACGTGTTTATGAATAAAAATTATAAATGCATCAACAGTTTTGCACTGAAAATGATTGCCATTATAACAATGGTCATTGACCATGTGGGCGCGGTGCTGTTTCCAATGAACATGATATTTCGTTATATTGGAAGGATTTCATTTCCATTGTTTGTGTTTTTGCTTGTTGAGGGAAGTATTCATACCAGCAAGATTCGAAAATATGAATTGCGGATGTTTTTGTTTGCACTGATTTCGGAAATCCCATTCGATCTGGCTTTTTCAAATGAAATCGTAGATATCCATTCCCAAAATGTATTTTGGACGCTGACGATTGGTTTGGTGATGCTGGATCTGATTCAGAATGGAGCATCTTATGTGAAGGGACATAAAGGCAAGATGCTACAGGAAGTTTGGATCGAAGGGCAACCGATTCCGATGGTGTGGCAGTTTGTTGTAGTAGCAGTTTGTGCCTGCGTGGCACAGGCATTGCAGACAGATTACGGTGCTGGTGGCATCTTATTGATTTATTTTATTTGGATGCTGCATGAGAATGTGATCGCTCAGGCAGTGGCATTTGTCATCATTTCGCTGCTGTTTTTCGGAAGTGTGGAACTGCCGGGTGTGATTGCCTTTTTGCCAATCTTTTTGTATAATGGGAAGAAAGGCCCATCGGCAAAATACGTGTTTTACGCGTTTTATCCGGTGCATTTGTTTATTTTGCATCTGATACAGATGAGTACTGCATTTGTGTTTATCACATTTTAAGTATGATATTTGTATGGCTATGGAAGAAGGATGTATGTGAAATTCTACATGTGATTTTAGTTCGCATAAGTTGAAAATCCTTCGATTTGGAAATTAAAGCGGGAGGCATATTTTTTTGAGATTCTGGAAACATTTAAAGACAATCAATCATCATAAAATGCTGGTCATGAAAGGCTGTTTTCGGGTAGGTCTGTACAAGCAGGGCCTGTTGCATGATCTGTCAAAATATATGCCGTCGGAGTTTCTGGTTGGCTGCAAATATTATCAGGGAGATGTCAGTCCGAATAATGCAGAGCGAAAGGACAAGGGATATTCTTCCGCATGGCTTCATCACAAAGGGCGAAATAAGCACCACATGGAATACTGGATTGATTATGGTGTGCCGCCGGAGCCGGCGATGGTAGGAATGCGTATGCCGGACAAGTATGTGGTGGAAATGTTTATTGACCGTATGTCTGCTTCGAAAAATTATCAGAAGGAAAAATATACGGATCGCAGTGCGTTGGAGTATTATCTGCATGGAAAAGATCGTCATATTATGCATCCAGAAGTACGGGAATTGCTGGAAAAATTGTTGTATATGCTGGCAGATGAGGGCGAGGATGCGACTTTTGATTATATTCGCAGAGAAGTATTGCATAATAAAAAGTAAGACCAGAAGTTTGATTAAATATAAGGGATATTTCTCAGCTGAAAAGCAAGAAAGTGTGAATGAAAAAGCAAAAAATAAGGTGTTATATAAAAGTTGCCGGAAGGTATGGGTAAGTTCTATCTCAATCGAAGTTTTATGACTGAGATAGAAGCTGCTGCATATCTTCCGGCAGTTTTGCGTTTATGGTTAATTTTTCACCCATGATTGGGTGTGTAAAGGTCAGGGATGCACAGTGCAGTGCCTGACGGTTCATGGAATGATCTTCCGGATGATACAGAAAATCTCCAAGAAGCGGATGCCCGATGTGTTTCATGTGTACCCGAATCTGATGGGTGCGCCCGGTTTCCGGTCTGACACGAACCAGAGAAATCTGTCCGTTGGTCCATTCCCGGATAAAGTGAGTCACGGCAGAATCACCATTTTCAAAATCCACGCACCGCTCAATGACAGAATCTGCGGCACGGCAGATTGGTGCATCAATCGTTCCTTCTTCTGGAGTAACACCGTCGCAAAGTGCCAGATACTCTTTCTGAATCTGTTTTTGCTGCATTGCTTTTGAAAGGACAGAAGCGGAAAGCATGTGTTTAGCCAGAAGTGTGACACCGGTGGTGTCCCGATCCAGTCGTGTGATACAGCGAAATGTGTAGGGAATCTGCTGTGCGGTATAATACCACAGCACGCCATTCGCCAGTGTTTGCTCATAATGATTGATGGAAGGATGAATCGGCATATTTGCCGGTTTGTCAATGACCAGAATATCCTCATCTTCATATAAAATGGAGAGAGGAATTTCGTTTGGCACGATATTGTCGGAACCTTCGTTTTCTTCTATGTGGATGTGAAGGGTGTCACCGATGTGAAGTGGTTCGTTTACGTAACTCCAGATGCCGTTTTTTAAAATACTTTCCGGTGTTTTTTTCAAATGTACGATTAAGTTAGAAGAGTAGCCGTGTTCCTTTAAAAATTGAAGGATGCTGTCGGATTCTTTTGTAATCTGATAATTTAAATTTCGAATCATACTATAAATAATTGAAAAATTGCATATCGATATCACATAAAAACATGAAAAATATGCATAGTCTATGAGTGCCTGTTTTTGTTAAAGTAAATTATATGTACTATAGAATATAATGAGTACAAACGAGTCAACATGTTTGTGTAATTGATTCGTGACAAATGCTGACTATGAACTAGATATCAGATATGATTATATATTGTTATCTGTTACTTGACAATTCCGAATTTCCGTGGAATGCTGTTTAGAAGATGATATCGACGATAGAGCCGAATGATGATTCAGACTACATAGTAAAATGAAAATAAAAATCAGATAAATCACAGAACGGAGAAAATACATGTATTTTGAATATGGAGAAACAGAAATAGAATATCTGAAACAAAAGGACAAAAAGCTGGCAGAAGTGATAGATACACTTGGAATGATCGAGAGAACCGTGGACACGGATCTTTTTTCTTCTGTGGTACACCACATTATCGGTCAGCAGATTTCCATGAAAGCTCAGGCAACGATCTGGCAGCGGATGCAGGACGATCTTGGTGTCATGAATGCGGAAACGATTCTGGAAGCAGGAATCCCGAAATTGCAGGCATATGGAATGACGTTTCGAAAAGCGGAATATCTGACGGATTTTGCAGAAAAAATAAAAAGTGGGGAATTTGATCTGGATGCAGTATGGCAGATGTCAGATCAGGAGGCGATTGAGGCGTTATCGTCATTAAAAGGAATCGGTGTGTGGACGGCGGAGATGATTCTGCTATTTTGCATGCAGAGACTGAATGTGTTTAGCTATGGTGATCTGGCGATTTTGCGGGGACTTCGTATGGTGTATCATCACAGAAAAATTGATAAGAAGTTGTTTGAGAAGTATCGCAGACGTTTTTCACCGTATTGCAGCGTAGCGAGCTTGTATCTGTGGGCGGTGTCAGGTGGTGCGATTCCGGGTATGAAGGATTATGCGCCAAAAACGGTAAAAAGTAAGACGGCAGATAAGAAGAAAGCGAAATAAAAATGTCATTCGGAATTACATTAAAGTAAAAAAGAATAACTGTATTGTAGAAGAAAGATGAAAAGGATATGAGGTAGAAACATGGAATACATACATCATTATAAATCTCCGTTGGGAGGCATCACCATGGCAAGTGACGGCAAAGCACTGACTGGTTTGTGGTTTGACGGTCAGAAATATTTTGCTGTGACTTTATCAAAAGAGCATGAAAAAAAAATGTTGCCGGTATTTGAAGCAGCAGACCGTTGGTTAGACATTTATTTTCAAGGAAAAGAACCGGATTTTCTGCCACCAGTTTCTTTTGCCTGTGGATCAGAATTCCGGCAGGAAGTGTGGAAAATTTTACTGTCTATTCCGTATGGAAAAACCATGACTTATGGAGAAATCGCGACATGTATCGCGCAACAGCGTGGACTTAGCAGAATGTCAGCGCAGGCCGTTGGCGGCGCAGTTGGTCATAATCCGATTTCTATTATCGTGCCATGTCACAGAGTGGTTGGAGTGGATGGGAGCTTGACCGGGTATGCGGGTGGTATTGCCAGAAAAGTCAGTTTGTTGAAACTGGAACATGCGGATATGGAGCAGTTTTATGTACCGAAAAAAGGAACGGCGTTATAAAAAATGCTTTTTCTCTATTGGTTTCCCGATGTTAAAAAGCGCATTTTTTTGAACAGGGACATCCGCTGGCAGCAAAGGAGCGTATTGATATTCATGAACTGGAGAATGAGCCTTTTATGCTGTTGGAACATGGTGGAAAAACGGAAGTGACAGAATTGTTGGAAATGTATGGTGTTCATCTCAGTCTGAGATGAGACTCCCACTTCTGCAAGTGGTGAGTAGT
>NZ_JRFU01000212.1 GCF_003122485.1 Eubacterium ramulus | reverse complement strand
CTGACCAGAATCACGCACCAAGTCTCACGTGCGTTCGACTTGAATTTTTTCGTGAGATTCCAGTATCAGACAAATAGTAGAAAGAGAGAAAAGACATGAAGTATAAAAGTGTGAATGAATTGGATAAATTTATGTTCCAGGATGCCGAAGTGAAAAAAATGGAGTTTAACCCAGAACTTATGACAATGGTGTTACTTGGCGCGGCAGCAAGACACAACAATCCATCCAATGATACTCTGGTGGATCGTTATCTGGACGATACAGAGATTCGTCTCAAATCTCCGAAAATTACAAGATTTTTGTTAGAGGGTGCAAAATATTACGATGCAAATAATGTCTTTTTGCGCGAAGTACCGGATCAGGATATTCCGAAGGATCAGTTTAAGGAGACTTTCCAGAAAATGCAGGAAGATGGTAAAGTATTTGTGATTACACCGAAGGATGCAAAAAATGGAGGCGAATACTGCTGTGAGATTGCGGTGGATGTAGACGAAGATACTTACTGGGTAGAAGTAGAATTTGAAAAAGCAGTCGTAGAATGGGAGCATTTCTTAAATAAAGTACCGGCATAGAGAAAATCAGATGTGGTTCATAGAAGAATATATTAGTATGTATTGATGATAGGTATATGTTTATTTACATATGCTTTTGATGGAAGTTCTACATTAAGTATATTTTACTTGAAATACAATAGCGTCAGACACAGATATGAGATAGATGAACTAACTGTAATGATACGGAGGAAAAATAACGGGAATGATACTGATAAGTATTCTTATTGCTGTTGCAATCATTATTGGTTTACTTGGCTTAAGTGTGTACATGCTTCGACCGGAAACAGAAAAAACACGTTCTTTCGCTGCCTTCGACAATACAATGATCGCGCACCGGGGCTTGTTTAACAATAATTCAGACGCCCCGGAAAACAGTCTTGCAGCGTTCCGAAACGCATTGGAGCATGGCTTTGGCATGGAGTTGGATGTGCAGCTGACGAAAGACGGAAAACTGGTGGTTTTCCATGATTTTGACCTGAAGCGCATGTGCGGCGTACATAAGAAATTGACCGAATTAACATATGCAGAATTAGAGCAGTATTCTTTGAAGAACAGCACAGAAAAGATACCGCTTTTTTCTGATGTCCTGGAACTGGTCAACGGAAAGGTGCCACTTGTGGTTGAAATTAAAGTTGATTTTGACTATAAGGCAACCACGGAAGCGGCGGCTGCAATGTTGTCAGAATACAAGGGCGTTTATTGTATGGAATGCTTTAATCCATTGGCACTGGTATGGTACCGCAAGCATTTTCCAAAGGTGCTTCGTGGACAGTTGTCTATGGACTTTTTTCAGAGCGAGGATAAAATGCCGCAGATCGTGCGTTTTTTCCTGACAAATCTGTTGTTGAATTTCTGGGCAAAACCAGATTTTATTTCCTATAATCATAAGGACCGCCAGATTCGGGGCTTTCGTATGTGCCGAAAGCTGTTTGGGGTAAAAACTGCGGCATGGACGATAAAAAGTGAAGCTGAATTGCAGACGGCTCGCGAAACATTTGATATGTTTATTTTTGACAGTTTTCTGCCAAAAGAAGGGGAAAAGGTGAGATTGAGTTGAAAAAACAAAAACAGAAAATCGATGAGAGTAAGCTGCTCTTTTCCAACCACGATCTGAAGGTATTGCTGATACCGCTGATGGTGGAACAGTTGTTGAACTCCCTGATGGGAACCGTGGACAGTATGATGGTCAGCAACGTGGGAAGTGCAGCTATTTCTGCGGTTTCGCTGGTGGATTCCATCAACGTGCTGGTTATTCAGGTGTTTACGGCGTTGACAGCAGGCGGTGCCATCATCTGTTCCCAGTATCTTGGAAGGAAAGATGTGAAAGCCTGCAATAAGGCGGCGCGTCAGGTATTGTTGGCGATGCTTGTAATCTCCATCGGACTGATGGCAGTGTGCATCGTATTCCGTCATCCGTTGCTGCGGTTGATTTTCGGAAATGTAGAACAGGATGTTATGGACAATTCCCAGATTTATTTTCTGATCACGGCGATATCCTTCCCATTTATTGGATTGTTTGACGCGAATGCGGCATTTTTCCGGGCAGAAGGAAATTCCAAACTGCCGATGACAATTTCAGCGTTGTGCAATCTGGCAAATATTGCCGGAAATGCGATCCTGATCTTTGGATTTAATATGGGGGTAGCTGGTGCGGCGATTTCCACTCTTGTTTCCCGTATTTTGATGTCCATTATTATGATCTGCCGTCAGCGTGTGCCAAAACAGGAGATTGTCATCCGTGATTATTTCAGCATCCGACCGGATATGAAGCTGATCTTGATCATTCTTTCTGTAGGAATTCCGTCCGGTATCGAAAACGGTATGTTCCAGTTTGGTAAACTGGCAATTCAGTCAACGGTATCAACCCTTGGAACGACAGCAATCGCGGCACAGGCTATGACGATCATTCTGGAAAATTTGAATGGTATTGCGGCGATGGGAATTGGAATCGGTTTGATGACGATTGTCGGTCAGTGTATCGGTGCCGGCGAAAAAGAGCAGGCGGTGTATTATATCAAAAAGCTTGCTGTGCTTTCTGAGTTTGTCGTAATTGTGTGCTGTCTGTTGATCTGGGCTTTGACGAAACCGATTACGATGATCGCAGGTATGGAGCCGGCCAGTGCAGATATGTGTTTTTACATGATGACAGTAATTACCATCGTAAAACCGATTATCTGGGTTCCGGCGTTTATTCCACCGTATGGACTGCGTGCAGCAGGAGATGTCAAATTCTCCATGATTTTGTCGACCTGTTCTATGTGGATCTTCCGTGTGAGTCTGTGTATTTATCTTTGCAGGGTGCAGGGATTTGGACCGATCGCGGTGTGGATCGGAATGTTTACGGACTGGACGGTACGTGGCATTATCTTTACGATTCGATTCCACAGACGGAAATGGCTTGACCACAAAGTCGTTTAGAGGTGTCTTGTTTCGGGTGGCTTAAAATTTATGGCTATACTTTAAGATTATGAAAGCGAATCTTTATCCTTTTTCAGCAGTGGTGGCGCAAATGGAAACACGTCCTGATAGGATTCGATTTCACCATCATTTTGTGGTCCGGATGGGATCAGACCAGTCTGGTCATTGGCAGAAGCAGATTTTCCCAGATAATCATAGTCAAAATCGTCAGTTTTATCTGCCTGATCAAACGTACCGGTGGTAACAGCATCTTTACTTGGACCACCATAATTTCTGTGACAATTCGTGTCATGTGTATTGTTATGTGTATGCGTATTTTTATTCATGTTCATTCCTCCAAATATAAAGTTTTAGTTTGCAGCATTAGTATTGGTAGAATGATAGAAGTTATACAGATACATAAAAGAACTTATATAACATAAAAATTTTGACATTATTATAAAAGAATGCTTATATAGTTATGTAAAGCGAGTGCTACCGATAGACGGTTAATTCAGTATACGATTAGAAAAAAATTGTCGCTTCAGTTTACCAGACGTGAGGGCGGCTATTATGGTGTTTTATCTCAGTCGAGAAGACTCCCACTTCTGCAAGTGGTGAATAATAACAAGTCTTTCTCAGTGGGAGTACAATCTCCGACTGAGATAAACGCTC
>NZ_JRFU01000211.1 GCF_003122485.1 Eubacterium ramulus | reverse complement strand
CGCTGACCAGAATCACGCACCAAGTCTCACGTGCGTTCGACTTGAATCTTGTATCGTTTTTTACAATACAAATCCATATTGAGTGATTATGATAAGTGCAAATAAAAAAAGCAAACAAAATATAGAAAATGAAACCAGTCAAGGATGTCTGCAGCCGCAGGCGTCTTTTTTGTTTACCAGAACATAAGAGATGGCATTTTCTTAGTTTTAAAGTGCCCTTCGGACCGGTGCCTCCAATTGTTGGTATTGCAGAAATTATTTATATGATTCTGAATATTTCCACAGATCCGGTGGAACGCAATATGATCTGGCTGGTAACGGGAATTACTTTTGCGATATTGGCGGTTTATTCCTTCTTCTGGATCAAGTTCAAGATGAAAATGCCGGTGTTCAAGAGCGTTCCATTGGAAAAAGTTATGGCGATGGAAAACAGTATGTATTATAAAATACGAAAGCGGCGGGGAATCTGGCGGTAAATATTACTCACGATTTATAGAAGTGAAAGTTTTCATAACTGAGATAAAAAACTTACATAACGTATAAAGTATAAATATGAAAAGTGTAGCAATGAAAGAAATGATTGCTGCACTTTTTTCTTTTTTTAAACTAATGGTCGCTTGAATTTGCAAAAAATAAAGGATCTATAGTATGATATAAAAAAGAACGGAAAATACATAGGAAGGAGCTTTTTTGATGTTTCAAGTTTTTAATGTAATTCCGGCAGGATTTTTCAATAATCTGGCAAGTGGCAGCAATCAGAGAATTTATGCCGACTGCATGCAGTTGATTTATAAAGAATATGAAAGAGAGATCAGTTATCGTATTCCGCGAAACAGGATCCGGGATACGCTGGCAATTTATTTCCTGGAGCATCATGTGGAATTGTCAGAGGAGGAGTACACCGGAGACAGGACCGCAAATGATATGGCAGTAGCTGTGATTCGCAAATTTATTTCAAAAGAGATTGGCTGGCTGTATGAAGAAATTGATGATACGACATACGAAAAACAGATCGTAATGACGGAAAACGGAATTGCGCTGGCAGAGTTTTTGAATCAGTTGGAAAAACCGGAGCAGGAGGAATTTTCCAGTTATATTTACAACATATACAATACATTAAATAATCCGGAACAGTGGAAAGAAAATCCATATGTAAACGGCATAAAAAATATAAATAAAAACGCAAGGGATCTCTCCAAAGCGTTGAAAAAACTTTCTACATTCATTCGAAAGATCATTGAAAAAATGGTGCAGGAACAGACACTGGAGAGCCTGACCGAAAATATTCTGGAATATTGTGACGGAAATTTTATCCGTGAGTATTCCAGACTGACGAAACAGCAGAATATCCATATCTATCGAATTTTTATAAAAACAAAATTAGATGGGATGATCGCGGATGAACCGGTATTTGAGCGTATGGTACAGGATTGCATGGAAGAAGAAAATATGGATCATATGCAGGCAGAAGACCTGGTACTGGATATGATTCAGGCAACCAAGCGTTTTCTGGATGAAGATTATGACCAGATTATGCATGATATCAAGCATAAGATCAATATTTATCTGCAGATCGCAATCGGCAGGGCGCGTTTCCTGAGAAATCGTGAGAATGATATCCGTGGAAATGTAGAGAGGACCATGCGGTATCTGATGGAAGAAATGACAGAACTTTCCATGAAAGATACGCTTCCGGAGGAGATGGAAGACCTGTTCCAACTGAACAGTCACGAATTCCTGGATGAGGGATCTGTGCGCTTCCCGCGTCAGATGCAGTCGATCAAAGAGCCGGTTGTGACAGAAATCGAAGAAATGACAGAAGAAGCAATTCAGGCGGCAATGGAAGCACAGCGAAAAGAGGCGTACAACCCGTATGCCCGGGATATGATGAAGCGTTATCTGGAAAAACAGATGGGAGATGCCAGAGAAATTCAGAGTGAGGATCTCCCGCTGCATCGAAAAGAAGATATTCTTGCCAATATTTCCGCGATCACCTATGCAAAGGAAAACGGATTTGAAGTGGAAGTGCAGGATGGATTTTATGAAGCAAATGACATGCGTTTGAGACGGTTTAAGATAACGAAGGAGGATGCATGATGAGTATAGAGACAATATGGGAAGATTTTACTTCTTCGGAGAAGCATTTATTTCAGAAAAGCTGTAGAAGACTCTTAAAACAGACGTTTCTTGTGCGGGACAAGGACGAAGATTATAAAAAAATGTATTATTTTGTGGCAAAGCGGCAGGAAGTATTTGAACAGTATTTTTCCTTTATTGGATTTGATATCGTGCTTGACCGGGAAAATGGTGTAGTCATGCTTCGAAACAGTGCGGAGTTTGGCGAAAATGGAAAACTTCAGGGTAACCGTCTGGCGTTGAAGAAAGCGGAGAGTCTGGTGCTGTGCTGTCTGTGGACGTTGTATGTGGACCGCCTGCGCAGCGGAAGCCTGGCACAGACAATTACAGTTTCCATCACGGATCTTGGATTTACATTGGAAAAATACGGACTCAAGGAACCGTTAGACAAAACATTGATGGCAAATATTCTGAAATTATTTTCCCGTTACAATCTGATCGAAGTGAAAGGAAAGGTCGGGGAGCCGGATTGCCTCATCCGCCTGTATGCATCTTTGCAGTTTGCTTTGGATACAGAGGAATTTAAAAAGTTTGTGGAAGTGACGGAAAAGAAAATGATGGAAAAAGAAGATACCGAAACGGAGGAAGATGCGGATGATGCAGAATAGAAAAACAGCAACGAAATTATTATTAGTGCAGTGGTCCCGTTTTCAGCATGTGTGTATCGAATTGGAAGGTTCCACCTTGTTTACCGGTGTCAACGGAAGTGGTAAATCAACGGTTCTGGATGCCATGACGTATGTGCTCACTGGAAATACACAGTTTAACAAAGCGGCAAAAGATAAGGACAGAACGGTAAAAGGCTATGTGCGGGGCGATACGAAAAGTAATGGTGCAACGCGGTATCTCCGTCAGGGACAGGTCGTCAGTTATATTGCAATGGAATTCTGGTCACCGGCAGAGCAGGAACATCTGGTGATCGGCGTGTGCATAGAATCCCCGGATGAGGTTTCTGCACCCGGCAGTAGCTGGTTTGTCTGCAGAAATGCGCAGATCGAGGATCTGAATTTTTGTGAGATTGATGGAAAAAACATGTATGTAACACCGAAAAATCTGCTGGAAGTAAAAGGTGTCCGCATGAAATCGGCAGAGTTTATGGGCAGAGAGCGTGGAACGGAGCAGATCATACGTGCGCTGGGATTGCGCTGTGAGGTAAGCAAATACCGTTCCAAACTGATCAAAATGATGGCATTTGATCCACAGAATAACATTGATCAGTTTATTGCGGAATGTGTACTGGAGCCGGGAAATGTGGATTCTTTGAAGGAACTTCGGGAACAGCGGGAGCAGTTCGACCATATCCGAAAAATGTATGAAGATCTGCGTGACAGCAAAAATAAGCTGGTAGAGATTGAAAATAAAAGTCAGCAATACGAAACGAAAAAGCGAAATCTCAACATCCGGGAAATGATCTTTAAGTATCAGGAAGTTCTGGCAAAACAGAAGGAAAAAGAGGAAATTGAGATTCATGTCACGGAATTAGAGCAGAAGAAAAAGGAACTGGAGCAGAGACAGAAGGATCTGCAAAAACTTCTGGAAGCAGCAAGAGAGCGGTTACAGATCGCGGAGTCCAATGACGCTTACCAGGGAATGCAAAAATCCATAGAAAATCTGAAAAGTCAGGTTCAGCAGATTTCGTTTAAAATCGAAAAGGAAGAGGAACAGACTGCCAAATTGCTGCGGATTCAGAAGGCACTTTCCACAGAAATTGCATGGTTGCTGGAAAAACTGGATGCTGGCAGCAGACCGGTCTTACTGCATCTTGGGGAAGCAGGATCTTCCGCGGATCAGAAACGTAAGGAACTGCTTCGTTTACTGGATGCAGTGGAGAAGCAGCAGAATCTGCTTGTAAGTCAGAGAGTTCATTTAGAGGATGAAAAACGTATACGGCATGAGGAACTTACGAATCTGGAAAAACAGTTGAAACAGCTGGATGCAAATCAGATCATTTTCCCGGAAGAAGTAGTTAAGGCAAAACAGGTGATCAAAGATGCATTTGCGAAAAAGGGAATCAATGCCGAGGTGCGTATGTTTGCAGAACTGGTTCAGGATCTGAAAGATACTTCCTGGCGGCAGGCAATTGAGACTTTTCTGGGACGAAAGCGCTATTATCTGATCGTGGACGGAAAATACTGTCTGGAAGCAATGCGTGTTTTGCAGGAAAAGAAGCTGCATGCGGCAACGGTTGTCATTACGGATAAGCTGCCGGATTCTGAGGTGGTAAAAGGATCGGCTGCGGAACAGTTAGTAATTCCAAATGTTGATGCCAGAAGATATGCCAACTACCTGCTGAACGGAATTCATCTGTGCGACAGTTTGAACGAATTGCATGAATATCCAAAAGGCAGTCTGATGAAGGACGGAATGCTTGCAAAGAGTTATGCGGTTTCCTGCATGAATATGAAAAAGACGCAGATCTGTCTGGGACAGGATGCCATTGAATTGCAGAAAAAATCTGTGCGTGAACAAAAACAGATCGTGCAGGAAGCCTATGATCAGGTGATGGACGAACTGAAGCAGACGAAAGAAAAAATCAGTTCGCTGCGTGGCGTAGATCTGGAAATAAATAATTACCATGTGGAAGCTCCGGAGCTGCTGGCACAAAATCAGACGGAGAAGCATAAATACGAAGATACGATTCGTCAGATTCAGGAAAGCCCGGAATTTGCGGCTATTTTGAAGGAGCAGATTAATGCGAAAAAGGCTTATCAGGAAGTAGAGACACAGCAAAATCACCTTTATACAAAAATCGGAGAATGTCAGAGTGAGCAGAAAGGCTATGAGGAGCGTCGAAAAAATATCTCAGGAGAGATTCATACCTGTGAAAAACTATATGAAGAAATCCGGATGAAGTATCTTGAACTGGAACGGGCAATGTTAGAGGAATACGAAAAACTTTCTGCAAAGCAGGATGAGGTTCGTGTGGTTTCAGAATTGTCGCTGAAAAAACTGAGATTCGGTCTGGAAGAATGTGTCAAAGAGCTGGAAAATGAACAGATCGAATATTGCAAAATCGCCGGAAAGGATATGAACCAGCGCGGTCCGGCGTACATTCCGTTTTATCGGAAAGAATATCGTGAGATTGCGAATGTAAAAATTGAAGAAGTGCACAGTAAACTGCTGGATCAGTCACAGAAACTGGAAAGTGCATTTATGAATGATTTTGTCGCAGAAATGAATGAGACCATCGGTGAGGCAAAACGTGAGATTGATGCGATCAACCGTGAATTGAAGCAGATTCCGTTCGGGCAGGATACCTATAAATTTAAGATGCAGGAAAAACCGGAGCGATTACTGTTTTTCCGGATCTGTAAAAAACTGGAGAATTACATGAACTCTCCGGAATTGTATATGAATGCCAATCGGGAAGACGAAGAGATGGAACGGGACATCCGGGAATTTATGGATATGATCTTAAATGAGGAGGATGAGGAAGAATATACGGATTATCGGAAGTATTTTACTTATGATATGGAGATCACAAGCCGTCAGGGTGAGGAAAAAATAACAGCTGACCTTTCGAAAAAACAGGGTTCTGCGTCAAATGGTGAAAAACAGACACCATATTTTATTATTCTGGCAGCAAGCCTGTTGCAGTGTTATCCGCAGCGAAGCTGCTGTGCGCGTCTGGCATTTATCGACGAGGCGTTTTCCGCGCTGTCGCGAGAGCGCATTGAGCAGATGGTAAAATATCTGGAGGAAAACGGATTTCAGGTAATTTATGCCGCACCGCCGGAGAAAATAGGAAGTATCGGTCAGTATATTCAGTCTACCGTCAGCCTGATCATTACCGGACGATATACGAATGCAGTGGAAGGATTAGTGAAACTGGATGAATTTAACGATTAATCAGAGTAATTTATTGCATGCCCTGTTGGACAAATATGAAAACAGCAAAACTTATGAGGGGACGAATGCTGTTTCACAGAATTTTGCGGTCAAACCGGAGAAGGTGTGGAAAGAATATGTCTCTGATTTTGCAAATGTAGCACAGGTGAAGGATTTTGAAACTGAGATGCAGGTTTTGCAGGAGCAGGGACTGATTCGGATTTATAAAAAAGATGAGGTGATCACAAAACTGGCTGCCTGCAAGGAAAAGCTGGATGAGTATTATGAACTGTTGGATAGAAAACAGAAGAAGGATATGATTCAGGAGCAGATTGCGTTGTTTGAGAGATGGATGCAGAAGGGGATTGCGGATGATATACAGATCACGGATGATGTTGGGCGGATAAGTGTGGCAGATAATGCAGAACAGGTAAGAATTGCAGAAGTTGCAGATGATGCAGAACAGAAAAAATATGCGGTTAGCGACATGTTTTGCAGGGATCAGCTTGCCAAAGTCGAAGCGGGAAGAAAACCGGATTATGAATTAGATGTATGCGACAAATTGCTAAGGATTTTAGAGTTTATCTGCACAAATAAAGAAGAAATTCTGGAACGGGAACTGTCTATGATGATACTGGATGGCAGCAAAGAATTTGAAGATCATTACAGAACGCGAGTATGCAAAGTGCTTTCGAAATACCTGGATTTTTCAGAACTTCTGGAAGGCATTGACGATACCAGGGAACGGCAGAAAATCATTCTGGAAGAGTTTCAGATTTATACCAATCCGTCATATATTTATCTGAAAGGAAATATAGAAATCCAGCTGGAAAATGGACAACGTATCCGAATCGGAGATGCACCGATCGCGCTATCTTCGGAACTGATACAAAAGATGAATGCTATTCGTGTAGGGGCAGACAAGGTAGTCACGGTGGAAAATCTTACTTCTTTTCATCGCCTGAAGGATGAAAAGTGTGCATATCTTTTCCTGGCAGGATATCATAACAGTGCAAAACAGGCATTTTTGAAACAGGTTTATAAAGAAAATCCAGAGAAACAATGGTTTCATTTTGGAGATCTTGATCCGGATGGCTTCTATATTTTGAAACATTTGCGAAAAGGAACCGGGATAGATTTTATGCCTTTGTATATGGGAGTCTCTGAATTGGAAACCTATAGCGGATATGGCAGAGAATTGAGTGAAACGGACAAAGTGAAAACACGAAATCTTCTGAAAAAGGGATTTTATGCGGAGGTTATGCAATATATGCTGGAGCATGACTGCAAGCTGGAGCAGGAAATTATAAGTTACGAGATTATGAAGAAAAATCTGTAAATAGGAGACTGTGAAGAAAAGCTTATAGTAAAATGCTGCTATGACAGATAATGCAAGATGGAAAATTTCATGATTTGTAAATTATAGCGAATAAAAAAGAGGGGAATCATATCAGATTCAAGTCGAACGCACGTGAGACTTGGTGCGTGAGAGACTGTAATTAATTCTGTGTAAACTCTAAAAGAGCTATATACCCT
>NZ_JRFU01000210.1 GCF_003122485.1 Eubacterium ramulus | reverse complement strand
CTACTGTTACATCCGGGTTGTATTTGTATAACAGAGACTGGAACTGCTCGTCTGAGATGAAGCAGCTTTCATCTGCATATAATGTTTTGAAGTGTGCTGCGTTGTCCGGTGTGATCAGGTATGTGGATAAATAATCAAGTACTGGTGGTTTTCCGTCTGCATCCAGAATCTGATGTCCATCTAAGTAGTTTACTAATAAGCATAAGGAAATTGCTCCGTTTACGTGGTTACCACCGTTCATTGCCTGGATAACTCCCTGCTCGATGTAATCGATCAGATCCGGTGCTACGTCTGTTCCGTAAAGGTCGAACTTATAAGAAGAATCTCCTGCTTTGATTGCTGCAACTGCTGATAAGTAGTCACCGCCTGAGCAGTATACTGCGTCTACATCCGGGTTTGCCATTACAAGGTCATTTGCTTTTGTTGTGGACTCGGATGGATCAGAACAGTGCATGGTCTGTAATACTTTTCCGCCTTTTGACTCAAATTCTTCTGTAAAACCTGCGATACGCTGATCATGGGAATAATCACCGATTGCTGCTCCAAGAACAACTGCTGTCTTATCTCCTGCCTCAATTGCCTGATCTGCAAGTGTTTTTCCCATCTCATACGGGCTTGCTGCGATTCCGCCGATAAATAACGGATCTGCTTTGATGCTGTCCCATACTTCCTGATCGGACGGGAAGTTTGTATCCAATGCATATGGTACTTTCTGTGCATCACATAATTCCTGTACGGAACCGAATACTGCGTCTACTACTGAGAACATCAGTACTGCGTCCGGTTTGGATGCTAACTGGCTCTGTAAGTCTGTTACGATCTTGTCTGCCGTAAACTGGTTATCTGCTACATCCACTTTTGCCCCTGCAACTGCTGCTGCTTTCTCATCTGCATGTACGATGATGTCAAGCGGATATGCACCTGTTCCCCAGATGTTTGCTGCGATGGTGTATCCATCACTGCTGCCCTCTGATTTTGCTGAGCTGTTTGACTCTGATTTTGCTGAGCTGTCACCGCCTGCTGCTCCGTTGTTATCGGATGATGCATTTCCACATCCGGCAACCATAGCTGCCACCATTGCCCCAACAAGTAATAAACTAATTGCCTTCTTCTTCATGTTTACTTTCCCTTTCTTTCTCTTTAATGATTTTTCCTTGTCCTTTAATTCATGTTGTTCATAAATATCCTGATGCCTATATATTATGCAAATCCCGTGCCAATTTTGGTTTCGCCGCAAACGCCCGTTTTTCGGCATTTTGCACCATGTGTTTCACTGTTTTCGCCTTCGTTCATGCAACAACGTTGCGTTGCAGCAACGCAATTATTGTCTTTTACAGCAGTTTACATTGTGCAACAGTACTCACATCCTGTTTCATATGTGCAATATGTACAATCTGTCAAAACAACAAAAGACCGGCACATGCGGTCTGCATGTGCCGATCCTTTTTGTTGTCTTAACACGTTAGAGAAGAATCTAAAGTAATCGTTAGCTCAGTTTTTTAATCTCTGATCTTTGACTTCCATTATTCCGGAAGATTGTAGATGGTATCTGCATATGTTTTCAGGAACTCATCATATGTAT
>NZ_JRFU01000021.1 GCF_003122485.1 Eubacterium ramulus | reverse complement strand
TAAATCCGCTCCACTGATTCTGCCAGACAGCCCCACGCCCAATCCACAGAAAACTTGCTGCAAAAAAGGATCCCAGACAGGTAACTCCAGCCAGCAGTCCAAACAAAAACTGCCCTGCCAGCCAGATTCTACGCGTTGCACGCATCATAACAAAAATATTTCCCCCACTTTTATCCGGAAAGCCAGACAACAGCACAATAAAGATCAACGGTATCACCAGCATATAAAACTGAAAGGACAACACCAGATCCATTGGCTCCAAAATATTGATCGAAAGGCCCGTCTCCTCTGCCACTCTCGCCATATTTGAAAAAATATATTCTCCCAGAAACAGAATGGAAAACAATAAAATTAACATTTTTTTCAGACTGAACCATTTTCGATATTCCATGCCCGCGATCCAGGCAATTTCATGCATTTTACACATTTCTTCTCCTCACCTGCCAGTAAAACAATAAGGCAATTCCACCCATCCACAAACCGATGAATATTGCATATCCAAAATAAGGAATTCCAAACGCATACTGAAATGAACAATCATAAAATAAATGATTCGATGGGAAAAGGAACTCCACCAGCCGCACTTTAAGTGGTACAGGCAGTCCGCCAGATTCGTATCGCTCATATACAACGCCCACATAACCGGATGCCATTTTTTTACTGAAATATTCCAGTAACACCAGATTGCTGATTGCAAAAAAACTGTCTCCCAACAATACAGTCAAAACCAATGCCGTTATAGCAAAAACGACACCCAACAGTCCCGTATGCACGATTGCAAGCAGCAGCCAGCCAATTCTCTGAAACATCGTTTCTCCATAAACTATTGCAACCATGCTTTCGTTTACATCATTTACATACGCATCCAGCGGCAAAAATTTAACAGCAACCAACACAATATATAGCACAATCCCACATCCAACACATAAAAACGCTTTCCATGCACTCTCTGTCAGCCATTTTCTTGCAAACTGCTTCTTCGTTCCCCGCAATGCATTCAAATAAAAATTTCCACCAAACCATACTTCCGAAAACTCAAAAATTCCCGGAACCACCGTCACAAGTGGCAGCAGCACAATAAACCACTCCATGTTTCGAAATCCCGCGGCCACAGAATAAATACTTGCCATTTCATCCATTTGCAGTAACTGCTCACGGTCAATATTAAGCCATACTTTCAGCACGGTCTCTTTTTCATCCGGATCACCACTTGGAAACGGACTCAAGAAACACAATAACGCCATTGCTACAATACACAGACAGCAAATCCACAGTTTTCGATTATTTATAACTTTAAGTTTTATCATCTGCCAAAGTGTCTTCATCCTGTTTTCCTAACTTAAAATCCCATTGTTGTAATTTCTCCGGTTATCGCATCCACATCAAAATAGAGTCTGCTAAATTCTGAAAGCTGCGTATTTTTGATAGAAAAATGATAACTTGGTCGGCACTGTACTGACTCTACATATCCCAATTGCCTTTTTTTCTCATTCTCATACTGAAACTTTGTCTGATATTCCAACTCTACAGAACTAATGTGAAATACTTTATCCGCTGAGACATATTTGCTCAGCAGTTCACAGACATCCTGCAACGGTAAAATTTTCTCATATGTTTCCTTCACACTTACAGACTCGAAATTCTGACAGCAACTCCAGATAAATCCAAGCCTGTCTTTCTGAAACATCGACACAAAATGATTCGTTCCAAAAGCCTCCGGTTTCAACACATCATCACTTTCACCCTCCTTCTCTACCTCCGTTGCATCATCGTAATTCAAAGCAAGCCCCTCATAGGAAGTTCCCATATCAAATTCATAATAATAGATCTCATCCGACAGCTGCCGCACATCAATCTGTAACACATGATAATCCAGATATTCTGAACCTACAAAATAATAATCCTCTTTCATATGCTGTTCCACAAACTGCACTGCATCCGTCAACGCAAGCTCCCCATCAGATAACGGATAGCTGATCCCAGTGATATCATCTTTTGACAGATCATATTTCTGAACAGAATGTCCCAGATTCATACCCCGATAACCATAAGGTCTGTTTGAATAATCCTCTTCCTCTCCAGTCAGTGCTGTTGGCACGGAATAATCTCCCAGTTCCAGCATAAAGGTGGAAAATATCACCAGTTCGGAGCAGGTTCCATCGTTATAGCCCAAATATTGCACTTGCTCCTTCTGTTCATCTGTTGCTTCCAAAATTGGGATAATAAGCCGGTCATTCTGTGCCACATCCCAGTACATCAGTGTCATATGCTGCTTCAGATCCACCCTATCATCCAGTCCTTCATACAACCGGATATTTTCCTCAAATTTCTCCACCTGACGATCAAAAGAATCTGTCGATATTGGAAACTCCATCTCATAAACCTGCTGCACATCCGGGATTTTTATCTGTGTTTCCGAAAAGTCCAGATTTTTGTATTCTGATTCAAAATTTTCCGCCTGCTTGCGCGCTTCCTTTAATGTTACTAAATTGTCCTGTGAAACCGTCTCTGTTTTTTCCAATTCTTTTGTTTTTCCAGATTCACAGCCGGATAATACGGTTACTGCAAGTATTGTTCCAATCATCATAACCCCAAGTAAATGTTTTTTATGTTTCATAACACTGCCCCTTTCCTTTATTATTTGTTATTACCTTCCCGCCTGATATTTCTTCGCTGCAAACATGCATCCAATCATCAATCCCACACAGCTTCCTGCCAGATACAGATAAGATCCCCAGATTGGAAATACCTGCACCCGCAGATATTTTTCATAATGAACCCACGGAATTGCATGTGCCATCGGAAATAACCACATCCACGCTGCATTTGCTGAGCAGCTTACTGTTCCAAGTACGATTAGTATTCCATCCACCAGAACTCCTACAAACTTCCGATTACACAGTGCTACAAAAAGTAAAATCATTGCCAGCAGAAAAAAATATAAAAACAGCATCAATATAGTGTGTAGTACCGCAGTTGAAAACAACATCTGCTGATACAGATTTTCTGGAAGTAACTGCAAGATATAATCGCCTGTCCGTTCTGGAAAAGTACTGGAATAATACGTTACCGCATTACTGAATTTCATCTGCCAGACACCTTTTCCACTCATCATGATACAAGAAGATACGATCAGAAAAGCTACCAGAAATACAACTGCTTCCAGTGCAAAGAAAATCTGTCCCCAGATCCACGTTTTCTTAGCGCAACGCATTTGATACAAAAAATCAATCCCGCCCTTTTGCGGAAAATCAGATAACAGCACCAGAAACAATGCCGGTAAAATCAACACGATTACACCGGAATTTCCCAACGCCACAAATGCTTCCAATATCGTTACCGGCTCCCCCATACGAACCGCGCAATCCTGTAATGTTATAATAATCTGCATATGTATAAACACCAGCATCACGCCAAGAATGATCAGGCGGCTACTGCGCATCCAGCGCTGAAATTCCACACTGCTGATGTGAAATACTGCTCTGATGTTTCCCTTAATTTTTCCGGTTTCACCACTTTTCACCTCAATCCCCCCTTCCCCACCGCTTAGTGCTCTACGCACTTGAAGCGGGGGAATGCTTATTCTGCGGTAAAATATTCCAATACATCTTTCTTATTTATGTTTTTTATTTTTTGACATGACCTAGTCCGTTATTTACGCATTACCGAACGTATAATATACCGCCCCTGAAATCATATCGACATAGACATTCAACATCTGATTTTTCACAGTATTTACCCCGCTGAATTTCCAGAACGGATAATAAACTGCCGTATCTTCATTAAATCCCTGACCAGTGTCCGTCATATAACTTGCATAACCAATTTTTACTTCCTGCACCTCCAGTTTCAAAAAGGATGCCAGTTTTTTGCTTGCAATATCCAGCGCCTGTTCCACTCCAACCATCTGTGTATCCTGATACAGCGGATGAACCACATCAGACTCTGACGGTCCTTTAAATGTAGATACGCCTGTATCATCAACGACATTGACATATTTCATCGACTCCTCAATTGCATAGCCTTCATAAGAATTTGCAATATCGGTATCCTGCAGATACAGGTAAGGCATATTTTCAAACCATCTTCTGACATTAAAAGTATACATGCAGGTATCAGCCTCCAAGCGATACACACTTACATCCGGAATGTCAATTTTTACTCCTTCTGCCATTGGAAATGGTGTCCCTTTTTCAAAATATTCTTTTACCTGTTTTGCACTTTCCCCAATCTTATAGTCTCCGGAAATGAGAGGATAGACTTCTTCTTTTAGCTCCTCCAGGCTTCCTGACTGAAGCAGCTTAAGATCATATTTCATATAAATATCGTTGATTGGTTTCGGGTTTTCTCCAAGATACGCACTGAGTTTTCCATCGCTCATCATAAAAACCCCCTCTACGCCAACCATAGCGTAGCACTGTTTCGTATCCAGAAGTAACGCATCTCCACTTCCTAACTGTTCGATTGAAACATCTGACAATAGTGGATAACATTCCGGTGCACCTTTACTTTCATCCATTTCTAAATCAGCTCCCATGACACGTACTTCTTTTTCCAGATCAATCTCTTCCTGTTTTCCGATGCTTACCAGCCAGTTTTCTAATGTCTCAAGCCCTTCCTGCACAGACATTCCATGTGCTGTCGTATAAAATACAGATAATCTCGAAAGTTCTTCTGGAAACGGATCAAATGTACAATCCTCTGTAAAATGAATGTTCGGATAGGATAAGTCCTGAATCTCCTGTATTTCCTGCTCATAGTGATTTGGATATTCTGCTATAGCAATTCTGTTGTCTACGATTTTTTCCTCATACTTTTCCTCAGAAAAATTTATTTTTTTCGTCTCTGCGCTCTGTGACCGCTGGTTCTTGTCTTCCTGCTGACTTTTCGTATTTCCACATCCACATAATACAAATAATAAAAGGAGTAATCCTACGGTCAGCCCACCTAATAATGTCTGTTTAATCGTACCTTTTTCTGTCATAGTAATTCCCTCCCCACATACATATCGACTTCTCCTAAATCATGTTTTCAGCATTCTCTTTCATTTACGTTATTCTCTCTGAATCAACATATGCTTAAATTAACTCTCCCTGTTCCATCTCATGTACTTCATCACAAAGTACACGAATGTCTTCTGCATTGTGACTGGCAATCACAATGATCTTGCGCTCATCTTTCATGAATAGCAACAGCTTTCGAATTTCTTCCACCCCGTTCTTATCCAATCCGTTCATCGGCTCGTCCAGGATCAATACCGACGGATTTTCCATGATTGCCTGCGCCAGTCCCAGTCTCTGCCGCATTCCAAGACTGTATTTTTTCACCGGAAGTTTCAGATCCGGATCCAGCCCGACTGTCTGTATTGCTTCCCGGATTTCCTTTGCAGAAATCTTGTTTTTGATTCCGGCAAGCACTTTCAAGTTCTGAAAGCCGCTGTAATAGGGAATAAATCCCGGTGTTTCGATGATCACTCCAGCATCCGGTAAATAATCCACATCCCGTCCGATCACTTTTCCGTTGGATTCCACCGTACCTTCCGTTGGGCGGATAAATCCACACATGCACTTCATCAGCATTGTTTTTCCGCTGCCGTTATTTCCTACCAGACCATAAATGTTGCCTTCCTTTAAGGTCAGTGAAACGTTGTTTAAAATCTGTCGTTTATTCAAAGCCAGAGAAATATTTTTAACCTCGATCATCGTTTTTGCTCCTCCCCAAATCATTTTATTTTTTTGCATTTACTAATTCCTGTTCATCCTCGCTGGAAACTATTTATATCAAAATTCAAGTCGAACGCACGTGAGACTTGGTGCGTGATTCTGGT
>NZ_JRFU01000209.1 GCF_003122485.1 Eubacterium ramulus | reverse complement strand
GGTAGTGTAAATTATTCTGTGTAAACCTCTCAGATTGATGATAAAATCATAGGTTTATAGAATACAAAAATATAATGTAATGGGCTGAATGGCATACTTTGCTGTTCAGCCTGTTGTTTATTTAGTAGCATGGATTCTATGGCATGTCAAGGGCGCCCGAGAAAATCGGGCGTTTATTTACCCTTGATATGCGATTGAATCTGTGCTTAATCGATATCCTCTGGCTGGATCCGATCCCCAAAATAGATGCATAACTGATCCAGTGTCAGACCCCAGTCCCAAGCCTTTCCGGTCCATTTTTTTGTGGCATCCATCATTGCCAGATAGAGCATCTTGAAAAGTGCATCATCGGTCGGAAAAATAGTCTTGGATTTCGTAACCTTGCGTAGCTGGCGGTTAAAATTTTCGATGGAATTTGTAGTGTATATTAATTTACGTATCTCAGATGGATATTTAAAATATGTGGATAATTGTGTCCAGTTATTTCTCCAGGATCCAATGGAAGCAGGGTATTTTTTGCCCCATTTTTCTTCCAGATCTTCCAAGGCTGTGAGTGCAAGATCTTCTGTATCAGCTTTGTAAACCAGCTTTAAATCCGCCATAAAGGGTTTTAAATCTTTGTAAGAGATAAATTTTGTAGAATAACGAATCTGATGCACAATACACCTTTGGATCTCCGCCTGTGGGAATACTGCATGAATCGCATCCCCGAATCCGGTCAATCCATCCACAGATACGATCATGATATCCTCTACACCTCGGTTTTTTATCTCGTTGAGGACGGACAACCAGTATTTTGCACTTTCATTTTCTCCTACCCACATGCCGAGGACCTCACGTTTTCCGTTCAGTTTAACACCTATGGCAACGTAAACTGCCTTTTTTACCGTTCGATTGTCCTCCCGAACATGGAAATGTACCGCATCCATAAAAACAATGGCATATTTTCTTTCCAGCGGCCGGTTTTGCCATTCTTTTGCGATAGGAAGGATTCGATCTGTCATATGTGATATCATTTCTGCGGATGCATCCACACCATAAACATCTTTGAGATGAGCGGAGATATCTCTTGTCGTCATTCCTTTTGCATACATAGAAAGTACCTGATCTTCAATGTTTGAGATATCTGTCTGATTCTTTTTCACAATCTGCGGTTCAAAATCTCCCTTTCGATCTCGTGGTATATCCAGATCAATCGTTCCCATTGAAGAGGTGACAGTTTTAGGACTATAACCATTACGGCTATCGTCTGTCTCTTTGTTCTTGTAGTCATACTTGGAATATCCAAGGTGATCATCCATTTCAGCTTCTAACATACCTTGCAGCGTTTCGCCTAACAGGTCTTTCAGCATGTCCTGGATATCCTGAGCATCCTTTGGTTGATAGTGTTCCAACAAGCTGTTGATGAACGCTTTGCGTTCCGGATCCATTTTTCTTCTTCGTGCCATAAAAAAATCCTCCTGAATTGATATTTATTTTAACATCAATCCAAGAGGGTATATAGCTCTTTTAGAGTTTACACAGAATTAATTACAGTCTC
>NZ_JRFU01000208.1 GCF_003122485.1 Eubacterium ramulus | reverse complement strand
TACTCACCACTTGCAGAAGTGGGAGTCTCAACTCAGACTGAGATCAAACGCATATCATAAAATAATAAAAAGATTACGATCCTTACTTTATACCAAATAAAAATCGTAATCTTGAAACAAAGAACCTCTTTTATAAAATACATAATAGCGTACGGGATTTACTTTATGTCTCTACCAAGTTTAGTATTTTATGAATGAAGGTTCTTTTTTATGTATACTTATTTTTTCACTTATCAGGATGCTTTGCCTGAGAATTGTGGCTTTCCGATTTTTGGCAGAATGCATTTCATCTGGCTTACCTGCATTGCCATTGTTATTTTTCTTCTATGCAGAATATACCTGCGCCTTACAAAAATAAGACAATTACAAATGTTGAATATCACTGTGCTTCTGGCTTTATGCTGCACCTTTACACAGGATGCCATTTTGACTGTCACCGGACACATGAACGCCAGAATGTTGCCTTTCCACCTTTGCGATCTGGCAGGATTTTTCTATCTGTTCTTGCAAATGCAGGCATTGCGCACCGGTCGCTGGACTTCTCTTGTTGAAATTGCACTGTGCCTTTTTATGCCCGGTGCTGTCCTTGGCATTTTATTTCCGGTGTGGAACGTGTACCCACCTTTTCATTATATGACGATCCATGGTTTTGTATATCATGCGCTGATCATTCTTTATCCATGGTTACTTTTTGTCAGTGGAAACATTCGCCCTAAAACACGTCATATCTGGCAGCCGGTACTGTTGCTTTGCGGTATTGTTCCGCCTGTTTATCTTTTTAACAAAAAATTTGACAGCAATTATATGTTTATCAACGTACCGCTTGAAAACACGCCATTAGAATTTCTTGCAGATCAGATGGGAAATCCCGGTTATTTGCTTGGATATGCTATTTTTATTTTTCTACTGATACTGACTTTATATCAAGTTTTCGGCAAACTTACACAGCTGTTAAAAAAGTAGTCTTACTTATCCTTGTTTCTTTCACAGACAATTTTGCCATACAATGCCGCAAGAACCTGCTGAAACAATGTTCCAATCATAACAGGGAACAGTACTTCTCCTGGAAACGACGTTGCCGCAATGACTGCTCCAGCGCTGATATTTCGCATACCTGCTCCATACATCATGGAAATCTGTGTTTCACGATCCTGATGCATCAACCGCGCAATAAGCAATCCGATGGCATATCCACCTGCTGCCAGCAGTAAGATCACGCCTGCCACTTTCATCCGCTCCAGATTCATATGACGGATATAAGGCGCTACACCGGAAGAATTGGAAGCTACCACAAAAATCAATGCCATCTTGGAAAACGGTGCCAGTTTTGATGGCAGTACCTTCTGTGCTTTTCCTTTGCTGCATTGGTTTAATGTCATCGCCAGAACCGCCGGCAATGCCACCATAAAAATAAGTTGCCGCATCATCTGTGTTACATCGATCTGCACTCTTGAACCAACCATAACATGCAATGTCGCCGGTATTAAAAACGGTGCCAGAACAGTGTCAATGACTACAAGTGCCAGTGACATGGCATTATTACCGCTGTAAATCGTTACCCACATCAAACTAACTACCGCCGTTGGAACAGCAAACTCCAGTACAATTCCCGTAATCAGATTACTGTTGTCCGGAAAAATCAGATTTCCAAGACCGCAGGCTACTCCCGGAATTACCAGATGTAGTAACACCATAACGATCAGCAGCGCCCAAGGTGTTTTAAACACATTTGCCACATCCCGGAACTGGGATTTTAAAGCCCCGGTAAACGTAATAAACGCAAATACAAACGGCACAAAAGGCACGCCATGTTTCGCAATCTGTGGAAATAACACGCCAAACACCAGACACGCCGGCGTAACCAGTGCCATCCATTTTTCTATAAACTTATTAAATCGATTTAATATCTGCATATATCATACTTCCATTCTATATTCTGCGGTATTCTCTAATTTCTGCTTTTCTTACCATCGCAAGTATACCGTTCTTTTTATAGAAAAGCAAATGTGCGATGCAGATTTTTCATTCCACATCGCACACTCTATATTTCTTGTAATTTCACTTGTCATAAAAAATTATGTTTCTTTATCGTCGCATCAATGTTAAGATACCGCCAAAAAATCCATATCCAAGTGTAATCCATCCACAAACCAGCATCAGAAATGCCAGATGTGTCATTCCCGGAATCGTAACAAACAGATTCAAAATCATCACTGCTGCCAGTGAGATTGCTGCTACAACTACTGTACGTAAAAACAGATACAAATATTTACCTGAAATTGCTGTATGTTTTCCTGTTTTATTTGAATATGCATAAATCCTTTCCATCATGTCATGCCCTCTTTCTCAATATCAAAAACTCTTTTCTTTTGATACTGAAATCGTAGCATGCCATCGTAAAAACCAAAGCATATTACTGTAAATTGTAGGTAAAACTTTTACTTTTTGTTGTATAAGAAAAGCGCCCTGCAAAGGACGCTTTTCTTTCGCTCACAAGTATTTATCATTTAAGGAATGGTGTTTTATTCGTGGCAATGTGCACAGTCTACAGACTGGAATTTCTCATGATCGTACTCAATGCCGTTTTTGTCATAGTAATCTTTTACTGCTGCCTTTACTGCTTCCTCAGCAAGTACGGAACAGTGAATTTTTGCTGGTGGAAGTCCATCAAGTGCCTCAACTACTGCACGGTTGGAGAGTTCCAGAGCTTCATCGATTTTTTTACCCTTGATCATCTCTGTAGCCATGGAGCTTGTTGCGATGGCTGAACCACATCCAAATGTATTGAATTTTACATCTGTGATTGTCTGGTCATCATCAACTTTGATATACATTCTCATGATATCGCCGCATTTTGCATTTCCTACTTCGCCGACTCCGTCAGCATCTTCCATTTTACCTACATTTCTTGGATTCTGAAAATGATCCATTACTTTTTCACTATATAACATGTTTTTTCTCTCCTTTTTCCAATTCATCCCAAACCGGTGACATATTTCTTAAATAAGTTACGATCTTCGGTAATTCTTCTAATACATAGTCTACTTCTTCCTGTGTGTTGTACTCAGACAGGGATAAACGAAGGGAACCGTGTGCTACTTCGTGCGGCAGTCCGATTGCAAGAAGTACATGGGACGGATCTAAGGAACCGGATGTACAAGCAGAACCGGAGGATGCTGCAATACCTTTCATGTCAAGCATCAGTAACAGGGACTCGCCCTCGATGCCTTCGAAACAGAAGTTTACGTTACCCGGGAGACGTTTTGTGCGGTCTCCGTTTAATTTGGAATGCGGAATTGTCAGCAAACCTTCGATCAGACGGTCACGCAATGCTGTCATTTTTTCTGCATTTTCTTTCTGATGTGCCAGAACATCTTTTAATGCTGCTGCCATACCTACGATTGCAGGAATGTTCTCTGTGCCGGCACGTTTACCACGCTCCTGTGCACCACCTTCGATGATGTTGGAAAGCAGGATTCCTTTTCTTGCATACAGGAAACCAACTCCTTTTGGTCCGTGGAATTTATGTGCGGATGCAGACATCATGTCGATATTCTGCTCTTTTACGTTAATTGGGAGGTGTCCAACTGCCTGTACCGCATCCGTGTGAAAATATATGCCTTTTTCTTTGCAGATCGCGCCGATCTCAGGGATTGGCTGAATGCTTCCAATCTCATTATTTGCATACATAATTGTTACAAGACATGTATCCGGACGGATGGCTGCCTCAACTTCCTCTAAACGAACCATTCCATTCTCATGGACATCCAGATATGTTACTTCGTAACCTTCTTTTTCCAGTTTCTGCAGTGTATGAAGTACTGCATGATGCTCGAAGGCAGTAGAAATAATGTGTTTTTTATTTCTGCGTGCGCCCCATTTTGCTGCAGATACGATGGCCTGATTGTCAGCCTCGCTTCCGCCGGAAGTGAAATAAATCTCATTCGGCTGTGCTCCGATACAGGCTGCGATCTCCTCTCTTGCTTTCTCCAGTACTTCCTTGGACTTCTGTCCCGGAGTATGAAGACTTGATGCGTTTGCATATACGTTTTCCAGACATGGGATCATAGCGTCCAATGCAACCTGGCTCATTTTTGTCGTTGCCGCATTATCAAAATATACGTTCATAGTCCCTCACACTTTCTATTCTTAGTATTGTATTTTATCTATTGTTTCCTTAATTCTTGGATATATTATCATAGTATTCCCCTAATGTCAATAGGAATTGGGGTAATAAAATTTTAAGGTTATGAAGAAAGGACTCGGACTATTTTGTCTTGTAAGCTAACAATCGCTTTCCAAGAAAAAATAGCCCGAGTCCTTTCATTTACGTTACATATCTCACGACACCACAATAATGTTCGTATAACGTTTTAATACCACATCCGGAAGTTTTTCCGTGATGATCTGTGCCGATTCAAAGGTTCCAAACCGAATCGGATTCACCTGATGAAATTTGGTACTGTCACACAGCACATAGGATTTCAGACTGTGTGTCATGGCACATTCTTTGATCTTAGCTTCGTTAATCTCCGGTGTGGTAAATCCAACTGCCGGAGATGCCCCGTTGGTTCCCATAAAGCATTTTGTAAAATTGAATTTCTGCAAACTCATACACGCTTCGTTTCCAACAATGGCTTCTGTGGCAGCTTTCAGTTCACCGCCCAGAATAATGACATGAAATCCTTTTCCCGCCAGTTCCAGTGCATGTGATACCGCATTTGTCACGAAAGTTGCCGTTTTCTCCGTGATATATGGAATCATGCATGCGGTCGTTGTTCCGGCATCCAGATATACAAAATCATGTGGTTCGATCAGAGAAGCGGCATATTCTCCAATCTGCTGCTTCTCATCCTGATACAGCCCCTTGCGCTGTGAAACCTGCTCATCTTTTGTGGCAAGATTTGACTCTGCCAGCATGGCACCGCCAAATACCTTGACCAATGCACCTTTTTCATCCAACGTATTCAGATCCCGTCGGATCGTAGATTCCGAAGCATCAAAATACTCTTTCAGCTCCTGAACCGTCACACTGCCTTTCAAGGTAAGTAGGCGCAATATTTCCTCCTGCCTCTTTTCAGTTAACATACAACAAAAATCCTCTTTTCCCTTATCAATTGCAAATAATTATATAACGTTTCATTCCAAAATGCACATTGCATTTTGCTGTAAAATACACATTCTATATTCAAGAATGCTCCGGCATTCTTGTTGCGAGGTGCGCGTCATGCA
>NZ_JRFU01000207.1 GCF_003122485.1 Eubacterium ramulus | reverse complement strand
CATGCAAGCATGATCATTACCTGAATACATGTGATGAGTGAACTGTAACATACGATACGATTAATACCTCCAAGTAAAGGAGCATTTACTCTTATGGATAAGAAAAAACGGACCCTCATCTCCTGCGCCATGCTTGCAGATGAGGTCAATCATATTTTACAACAAACGGACATTGATCTTCCCGTCATCTGGGTGGAACGCGGTCTGCACAGCACGCCGGAAAAACTGAACCGAATCTTGCAGCATTATATTGATGCCTTGCAAAATCAAGATGAAATTCTGTTGACTTTTGGGCTTTGCGGCAACGGAACCGCAGGACTTATCAGCAAACATACGATGCTTCGTCTCCCGCGTTTTGACGACTGTATTAATCAGTTACTTTGCAAAAAGCCTCGAACCGAACGCAAACAGACCGAAACAGATGCGATCTACCTGACCCGCGGATGGACGCTGGATAAAGAAGCGATTTTACAACAGTACCAAATTTTATCCCGCCAGTATGAACCTGAAATGCGCAATATGATCCTACAAACGATGTATGATGGCTATCACACCTTATCCGTAATCAATACCGGATGCTTTGATTTAAAACCAGTGGAACAATATGCGGACCAGGCTGCTGCCTGCCTGAATTTTACCAGAAATACGGTTTCCGGAAACATTTCCACACTGGAACATCTGATCGTCGGAACCAATGATCCTAACATTTTAACGCTGAATCCCGGCGAAATGATACAGGCATCTTTATTTGAACTGTAATTTTTCATACAAAATAACAAAAAAATATCATTTTTTTATGAGAAACAATAGGCAAAGTAGCTTGCAATTTAAAGCAAAACGTATAAAATAGAAATGACGAGTATATTAAATTATTAATGGAGGTAAACGAAACCAATGTTCAAAACATTAATACAGAAATTAAAAGACAACCCTCGTACAATCGTCTTTACTGAGGGAACAGATGCACGTATTCTGGAAGCTTCTTCACGTCTGCTTGCAGGTACATTCTTAAAACCAATCTTAGTTGGTAATGAAGCTGAAGTTAGAGCTGCTGCTGAGGAAGCAGGCTACAATATCAACGGTGCAGACATCATCGATCCTAAGAACTATGACCGCATGGATGAGATGGTTGCACAGATGGTTGAACTTCGTAAAGGTAAAATGACAGAGGAGCAGTGCCGCGAAGCATTATCTCATGGTAACTACTTCGGAACAATGCTTGTAAAAATGGGCGTTGCTGACTGCTTACTTGGTGGTGCTACATATTCTACAGCTGATACCGTTCGTCCGGCTCTTCAGCTTATCAAAACAAAACCAGGCAACAAGATCGTATCATCCTGCTTCATCCTCGTTCGTCCGGCTGCTACAGGCGACAACGAAGTACTGGCAATGGGTGACTGCGCAATCAACATCAAACCGTCTGAGGATGATCTGGTAGAGATCGCTCTTGAGACAGCTCAGTGTGCTAAAATCTTCGGTATCGATCCTAAGATTGCTTTCCTTAGCTACTCAACACTCGGATCCGGTAAAGGTGAGGACGTTGACAAAATGCGTAACGCTTGTGCAAAAGCAAAAGAAGCTGCTCCGGATCTTGCTATCGATGGTGAGCTTCAGTTCGACGCTGCTGTATCTCCGCGTGTTGCTGAGACAAAATGCCCGGATTCAAAAGTTGCCGGACATGCTAACACATTTATCTTCCCAGACATCAACGCTGGTAACATCGGTTACAAAATCGCTCAGCGTCTTGGTGGATTCGATGCTTACGGTCCGATCCTTCTTGGTCTGAATGCACCGATCAACGATCTGTCTAGAGGATGCAACGCTCTGGAAGTTTACTCCATGGCTATCATTACTGCAGCTTTAAGCTAAGTTGTGAAAACTTGTTTTTAAACGATAGGTTGTGATAAAGAAAAGAAGAAATTTACCTCCGCAGCTAATAATCGCTTGCTGAGGAAAATTTCTTCTTTTCTTTCATTTACGTTACATATCCCTATTTCATATCGATACTTATTTTTCTACAATACTTGTAACATTTTCCACTATTTACAACTGGAAAGTTTCTTTCTGGCACGCAGCGCCGTCGTGGCGTAAAATTTTATCTCAGTCGAGAAGACTCCCACTTCTGCAAGTGGTGAGTAA
>NZ_JRFU01000206.1 GCF_003122485.1 Eubacterium ramulus | reverse complement strand
AGGACGCCACTGAAAAACTGTTTTTACATACAATATATAGTAGCGAAAAACATATAAATATACTTTATCTTGTACTGTTTTGCGCAAAATAAGGACTTTTTCAGTGGCGTCATAGAGGTGTGAGTCATCTCCCATCTGATATAAAAATGGGTCTGAGAGAAGTGATTTATCATTTTCTTTCAGGCTCATTTCCTGTATACTGGATTATAGTTCATATTATATTTTTTAACTTAAAATACATGATTGCATACTGAGTCTCATATGCTTTGGAGTTTTATTTATATGCCATATAGATTTAGTTTATTGAGTCCAGTTTAAAAGAAAGGAAAATTTATGACTTCACACTTAACAATACCCGCACTTGCGATTTTCGATATGGATGGTCTGATTTTTGACACAGAACGCCTTTTCATGACCACCAAAGACGGTGTCATGAAAGAATACGGTTACACCCAGCAAAAAGATGATTACATCCACACCCTCGGAACCTGCGGACAGCAATTACTTGACATTCTGCACAGACTTTACGGAGATGATTACCCGGCAGAAGAAATCAGCCAGAAATGCCGTACACTTGTCACCGAAAAAATCCGCCGCGACGGACCGCCGGTAAAACCGGGCATTCCGGAACTTCTCGCATGGTTTGCAAGCAACAATATTCCATGCTGTGTAGCATCTTCCACAAAACATGATATTGTTGTTGAATATCTGCGTCTGGCAAAACTCGATAAATACTTTGCTTATGTCATTGGCGGCGATCAGGTACAGCGTTCCAAACCAAATCCGGATATTTTTCTTGCTGCCTGTCAACGTACGGATATCAAACCGGAACATGCACTTGTACTAGAGGATTCCGAAAATGGTATTTTAGCGGCATCCAATGCGAATATCCCGGTGGTATGTATCCCGGATTTAAAAGTACCATCGGAAGAAATTGCAAAAAAAACTGCCGCCATCGTACCTGATGCCACAGCTGTAATTTCGTTATTTGGATGAATTGATGAAGAAAAATGGGAAATATGCACGACTTGTCAAACTGCAGACTGAAACTGCGGACTGGAAGTTGAAATAAACATTTTCCAATAACAGAAATATAAGATTTCACTTCATTTTCTTAAAGATCGACAAAAATAATATCACGAAAGCTTTTCACTCATTGCGAAAAGTAAAGTAAGCGCCAGTCAGGCAATCTCACATCTGCATGCGTTTGTTAGCAGCAAAGGTAAGATTGATGACTGGCGCTTTCATAGCCTAAATTTTTAAGCCATCCATAAACAAGATTTTTATGCACGCAATTCCGCTGCGATCTCCGCAATCTCTTCCGGTGTGAATTCTGCATGATTCCAGGTCAGTTTATCCTGATTGCCATCATTCAGATAACGCGGGATCAAATGCATATGGAAATGAAATACGGTCTGTCCTGCTACTTCACCATTATTCTGCACAATATTAAATCCATCACAGTGTAAGATTTCTGTCATCTTTGTTGCCAGTTTTTTTGCCAGAACAAATACTGCTGACGCATCCTCATCCGGTAATTCATAAATATTTGCCGCATGGTTTTTCGGTAAGATCAGCGCATGTCCTTTCGTTGCCGGACTTGCATCCAGAATAACTGTAAATCTGTCATCTTCATAAATAATATTTGTCGGAATATCCTTGTTTGCCAGTTTACAAAAAATACAATTATCGTCCTTCATACTGAAACCTCCTGTTCTTTTCTCAGTAGACTATTTGGTTTCAGTATAAAAAAATTCCCATAAAAATTCAAGTCGAATGTGCCACTGGACAATCGATGTTATCATTCAAGTCGAACGCACGTGAGACTTGGTGCGTGATTCTGGTCAGCGCAAGCTGAC
>NZ_JRFU01000205.1 GCF_003122485.1 Eubacterium ramulus | reverse complement strand
TCATGAGTGAGGGGCAGGGGAGTTGAAGTGTCGAAGACACTTTTTTATTGTTTTATGGTACTAATTTGGTACTGATTTCTCAGTAAAATCAATGGTTTTAAGTCATTTTTATTTTTATATGATATTTGGAAAGTAGACAAATTGATACTATTTTGATACTATAATTCCGTATAAATTGTGTTTTCGATGCAGTTTTGGCTTTTTTGGTAATTTCCATAAAATAGACACATTTATCGGATATACTCAGAATTAAAAAAGGATAATTTGCCCTTGGAACAGGGCGTTTGTTACCATTTTTGAGAATATAGAAGACCGGAGGGACTTATGATGGATAAATTAAAAATTCTTGTGGTTGATGATGAAAGCAGAATGCGCAAGCTGGTGCGTGATTTCCTGGTAAAACACGATTTTGATGTGGTGGAGGCAGGAGACGGTGAGGCAGCGCTGGATCTGTTTTATGAGGATAAAGACATTGCACTGATCATTTTGGATGTCATGATGCCGAAAATGAATGGTTGGGAAGTCTGCCGTGAGATCCGGCAGTCATCCAAAGTGCCGATCATTATGCTGACGGCGAAAAGTGATGAGAGCGATGAGCTGATGGGCTTTGACCTTGGCGTGGACGAATATATTTCAAAACCATTTTCACCGAAGATTCTTGTGGCGCGTGTAGAAGCAATTCTGCGTCGTACGAATCAGCTCAGTGTTGAGGGAAGCCTTGAAATTGGAGGTATTTGTCTGGATAAAAATGCGCATACCGTAACGATTGACGGTAAAAATATTGAAATGAGTTTCAAAGAGTTTGAACTGCTCACCTACTTTATGGAAAATGTTGGAATTGCATTGTCCAGAGAGAAAATTCTGAATAATGTATGGAATTACGACTATTTTGGTGATGCAAGAACCATTGATACTCATGTCAAAAAGCTGCGCAGTAAGCTGGGCGACAAAGGTGAATACATTAAGACCATATGGGGAATGGGATATAAGTTCGAGGTATAGAAGTGATTTTTATTCCCCATATGGTCTGAGACCTGATGGTCATGCTATGCGCATACGCGCCCATATCAGACACGCTGATATGTTAATGGGGAATGGGATATAAGTTCGAGGTATAGAAGATAAAGGAGTACTATGAAAAAACATTCTCTGACGCGGCAGATCACGTCTATTGTCAGTATTCTGGTAGCAGGGGCAATTCTGCTTTGCTGGGTACTAAATACCACGTTACTGCCACGTTATTATATGCACAATAAAAAACATGTGCTGATGGAAAATTATGAGACGATTTCCAATGCCAGTGAGCAGGATAAGCTGGAATCGGATGAGTTTACCGTAACTTTTGATAATCTGTGCTCCAACGGCAATATTATGACACTGATCTTGCAACCGGATGGAAAAGTTTTACGTTCTTCGGTCAATGATCTGGATGCCTTGCGGGGAGAGCTCTGGAATGTTCTGCTTCATACGGATGATATGGAAGTGCTGTATTCCAACGATCAGTATCAGTTACTGCGTAAGAACGATACCCGTCTGGATTCCGAATATCTGGTGCTGGTAGGTGTACTGGAAAATGGTGATATGATTCTGATGCGTACTGCGGTGGAAAGCATTCGGGAAAGTGCGGCTATTTCCAACCGTTTCCTGTTGTTTGTCGGAGCGGCAGCTATCGTGTCGAGTCTGCTGGTGGCATTTTTTACTACAAGACATATTACAAAACCGTTGCAGCAGCTGACGGATATTTCCAAACGAATGGTAGATTTGGACTTTAATGCGAAATATGAGAGCAACCGTTCCAACAGTTACGAAGTGGAAGAACTGGGAAATCATATCAACCGTTTGTCGGAAAATCTGGAACGGACGATTTCGGAGTTAAAAACTGCTAACGTAGAATTGCAGGATGATATTGAAAAGAAGATACAGATTGATGAGATGCGAAAAGAGTTTTTGTCCAATGTATCTCATGAATTAAAGACGCCGCTGGCACTGATTCAGGGCTATGCGGAAGGTCTGCAGGAATGTATCAATGATGATGCGGAAAGCCGTGAGTTTTACTGTGATGTCATTATTGATGAGGCGGACAAAATGAATCGTATGGTCAAGAAGCTCTTGACTTTGAATCAGTTGGAATTTGGAAATGATCAGGTAGTCATGGAGCGTTTTGATATGACAGAATTGGTTCGCGGTGTGGCAAATTCGACTAAAATCCTGATGGAACAGAAAGGCATTCGTCTGGAGTTGGACAATCTGGAAGAAGCCTGGGTATGGGGCGATGAATTTAAAGTAGAAGAAGTTATTACGAACTACATGAGCAATGCCATTAACCATGCGGATGGTGGAAAAGTGATCCGTGTGTTCTACACACGTTTCGAAGATAAATTGCGTGTCAGCGTATTCAACACCGGTCAGCCGATCCCGGAGGATGATATTGATAAAATCTGGGTGAAATTCTACAAAGTAGACAAGGCGCGGACAAGAGAATACGGCGGCAGCGGCATCGGTCTGTCCATTGTAAAAGCAATTATGGATTCCTTCCACCAGCAGTGTGGTGTGATTAATCACGAAGACGGTGTGGAATTCTGGATGGAGCTGAGCACAAAGTAGAGGGAGAGTGAAAAAGATGATTGCAATTATTGATTATGATGCGGGCAACTTAAAAAGCGTGGAAAAAGCGCTGGCGCATATCGGAGAGGAGAGCGTGATCACCCGTGATTTTCAGACAATCCTGAATGCGGATAAAGTGATCCTGCCTGGCGTTGGCGCCTTTGGTGATGCCATGGCAAATCTGAAACGTCTGGAGCTTGACAAAGTCATTCGTGAATTAAACGAGAAACAGACTCCGTTTTTGGGAATCTGTCTGGGGCTACAGCTGCTTTTTGAGAGCAGTGAGGAAAGCCCAGGAGTGGAAGGTCTTGGTTTGTTAAAAGGTCAGATCAGACGTATTCCAGATAAAGAGGGATTAAAGATTCCACATATTGGATGGAATTCCCTTGACTTCCATAACAAGGGCAGATTATTTGCCGGAATGGAAGAACACTCGTATGTATATTTCGTTCATTCTTATTATCTGCATGCCGAGGAGCCTGAAATTGTGAAGGCGACCACGGAGTACAGCACCTGCATTCATGCATCCGTGGAGAAAGGCAACCTGTTTGCCTGCCAGTTCCATCCGGAGAAAAGCAGTACCGTGGGATTACAGATCCTGAAAAATTTTGCTGGAATCGAAGGAGGACATGCATAATGTTTACAAAGAGAATTATTCCATGTCTGGATGTCAACAATGGACGTGTGGTAAAAGGCGTAAATTTCGTAAATTTAAGAGACGCCGGAGATCCGGTGGAAATCGCAGCAGCTTATGACAAAGCGGGCGCGGATGAGGTGGTTTTTCTGGATATTACTGCTTCTTCGGATGCCAGAAATACCGTTGTCGATATGGTACGAAAAGTAGCAGAAAATGTATTTATCCCGTTTACCGTGGGTGGTGGTATTCGTACCGTTGATGATTTCCGTGCGTTATTAAGAGAAGGCGCAGATAAAATTTCCATCAATTCATCTGCTATCAATACCCCAAATCTGATTTCTGATGCGGCAGACAAATTCGGCAGCCAGTGCGTGGTTGTTGCTATTGATGCCCGCAAAAGAGAAGACGGAAGCGGTTGGAATATTTATAAAAATGGTGGAAGAATCGACGTTGGAATCGATGCTGTGGAATGGGCAATGAAAGTAGACAAGCTGGGAGCCGGAGAGATTCTTTTGACCAGCATGGACTGTGACGGAACAAAAGCCGGTTATGATCTGGAGCTGACCCGTCTGATTGCGGAAAATGTATCGATTCCGGTGATTGCATCCGGCGGAGCAGGCACAAAAGAGCATTTTTATGAAGCGTTGACGGAAGGAAAGGCAGATGCAGCACTGGCAGCATCCCTGTTCCATTATAAAGAACTGGAGATCATGGATCTGAAAAATTATCTGGCAGAAAAAGGTGTGTCTGTGCGCCGTTAAAGAATGGCAGGTTATTTTTCACGGAAATGATGGAATCAAGTCAAATAGAATTAGATAGAAAAAGAGTTTCTGCAAACATATGCTGTATGCAGAATTATCAGGAATCGAGGGGGAGAGAGTATGCCACCAATTACAAATGACTGGCAGCAGCCATTGGCAGAAGAGTTTAAGAAACCATATTACAAAGATTTATATAAGAAAGTGTTGGAAGAATATCGGACGAGACAGATTTTCCCGAATCCGGACGATATTTTTAACGCTTTTCATCTGACACCGCTAAAGGATGTCAAAGTAGTGATTCTTGGACAAGATCCATATCACAATGACGGACAGGCGCACGGACTCTGTTTTTCTGTAAAACCGGATGTGGAAGTGCCGCCGTCTCTGGTAAATATTTATCAGGAATTGCATGATGATCTTGGATGCAAGATTCCGAATAACGGATATTTGGTAAAATGGGCGAAACAGGGCGTGTTGATGTTGAACACTGTACTTACCGTGCGGGCGCATCAGGCAAATTCCCATCGTGGTATCGGATGGGAGCAGTTTACGGATGCCGTCATCCGTGCAGTCAATGCACAGGACCGTCCGATCGTATTTTTACTCTGGGGGCGTCCGGCGCAGATGAAAAAAAGCATGCTGAATAATCCAAAGCATCTGATTCTGGAAGCACCACATCCAAGTCCACTGTCTGCGTACCGCGGATTTTTCGGATGTAAGCATTTCAGTCAGACGAATGCATTTCTGGAGAAAAACGGAATTGAGCCGATCGACTGGCAGATCGAGGACGTGTAACTTCTTCAGAACCGGGCAGATCCATAATAGAAGCGTAAATTATGCTTGCATGAATGAACACTTTTGATTATGAATCTATTTGGTAAGAAACCAAACATGAGCAAAAGAAAAGCTTCGTAAAAGCGATTTTGCGAATGTAGGCTCTAAAGTAGAAAAAATATGAAAAAATTAAAATAGAAAAAAGGAAACAGGAAAAGAATACGGAAACTATTAAATAAGACGTTTTTTTGTCAAGTGAAAAACGATACAGGGAGTATAAAATTTCTATGACAATTCGCGAAGAAATGGAATATTTGGAACGTACATATATGAGTCCTTATGCAACTCTGAGTGAAAATACGAGGGGCAGAGACAGAGAAGAACCGGAATGTGATATTCGTCCGGTTTTTCAGCGTGACCGGGATCGGATCTTACATTGTAAATCGTTCCGAAGATTAAAGCATAAGACGCAGGTCTTTTTATCTCCGCAGGGAGATCATTACCGGACGCGTCTGACACATGCACTGGAAGTGTCACAGAATGCACGGACCATCGCAAAGGCGCTTCGGCTAAACGAATCGCTGGTGGAAGCCATTGCGTTAGGACACGATCTGGGGCATACGCCATTTGGTCATGCAGGGGAAGGCATGCTGAATGAACTTTGTACCGGTGGATTTAAGCACAATGAGCAGAGCGTACGCATCGTGGAGAAGCTGGAAAAGGATGGAAAGGGACTGAATCTGACATGGGAAGTCCGGGACGGAATCCTGAATCACCAGACCAGTCTGATGCCGTCTACGCTGGAAGGAAAAATTGTGCGTTTATCTGACAAAATTGCATATATTAATCATGATATCGATGATGCAATCCGGGCACAGGTGCTGCGGGAGGAAGATATTCCGAAGGAATACCGGGAAATTCTGGGATTTGATACGAGAGAGCGGTTAAATACGTTGATTCATGATATCATTGATCACAGCAGGAATCGAAATAATATCTGTATGTCACCAGAGGTGGCGGATGCCATGCAGGGACTGCGTCAGTTTATGTTTCAGAGTGTGTATACCAATCCCATTGCGAAGGGAGAGGAAACCAAGGCAAAGGAGCTTTTGGAGCGTCTGTTTGTCTATTATCTGAAGCATATCGATGTACTGCCGGCTTATTATCTGCAAATGTTAGAAGAAGGCGAAGAAAATGACCGCGTTGTCTGCGATTATATTGCAGGCATGACAGACCAGTATGCGGTCGCAAAATACAATGAGTATTTTATGCCAAAATCCTGGCAGGTATATTAACTGACAGAATAAATGGTCAGTGAGTGGTTTTAACAAAAAATCGACAAACAGGAAAAATGTGTTGGTTTTATAAGAGCAAGACAGAATGAAGGAAGGTACTATGGCTTACTATTCCGATGAATTGATTGAAGAAGTGCGTTCCAGAAATGATGTGGTAGACGTTATTTCCGGTTATGTGCGCCTTCAGAAAAAGGGAAGTACGTATTTTGGACTTTGTCCGTTTCATAACGAAAAGACACCGTCGTTTTCGGTGTCGCCGGGAAAACAGATGTATTACTGTTTTGGATGCGGAGCAGGTGGAAATGTATTTACCTTTATGATGCAATATGAAAATTTTACATTTCAGGAGGCAATGCAGAGTCTGGCAGACCGTGCGGGCATTGAACTGCCAAAGCAGGAGATGTCTGCCGCACAGCGGGAAGCTGCTGACCGGCGAAGCAAACTTCTGGAGATCAACAAAGTGGCAGCAAAGTATTTTTACATGCTGCTGCGGAGCCCACAGGGAGTACATGCGCTGCGATATTTTGAGGAGCGTCAGCTCAGCAAAGAGACAATGCAGCATTTCGGACTGGGTTATTCGAATAAATTCAGTGACGACCTCTATCAGTATCTGAAAAAACAGGGATATGAAGATGATCTGTTAAAAGACAGTGGTCTGGTATCCATTGATGAGCGCAGAGGCGGACACGATAAGTTCTGGAACCGTGCAATGTTCCCGATCATGGATGCAAATAACCGTGTGATCGGTTTTGGCGGCCGTGTCATGGGAGAGGGAGAACCAAAATACTTAAACTCTCCGGAAACCATGATTTTTGACAAGAGCCGGAATCTGTACGGACTGAATTTTGCGCGGGTATCCCGCAGGTCGCATATTCTGCTCTGTGAGGGATATATGGATGTGATCGCGCTGCATCAGGCAGGATTTGACAATGCGGTGGCATCCCTTGGAACTTCTTTTACAAACGGGCATGCAAATCTGCTGAAACGTTATACGAAGGAAGTATATCTGACTTTTGACAGTGACGGTGCCGGGGTGAAAGCTGCCCTGCGTGCTATTCCGATTTTAAAAGAAGCAGGATTGACGGCAAAAGTCATCAATATGCGCCCATATAAAGATCCGGATGAATTTATCAAGGCACTTGGTGCGGAAGAATACCAGAAACGCATCGATGAGGCAGAAAACAGCTTTATGTTTGAAGTACGGATGTTAGAGCGGGATTATGACCTGTCTGATCCGGAGAGCAAAACGAAATTTTTCTATGCCGTTGCCCAGAAAATCCTGAATTTTGAGGAAGAACTGGAACGGGAAAATTATATTGAGGCAGTGGCTGCAAAATACCAGATCGGTTTTGAACAGTTGCGGTCGGTGGTACGTTCGGAGGGAACCCGGGGCGGGATCACCAGAGAAAGGGAAAAAGTTCCGTTAAAGAGCGGAATCAATGAGAAGAAGAAAAAAGAAGATGGTATGAGGCAGTCCCAGAAATTATTCCTGACCTGGCTGATCGAAGATGAGCGGCTTTTTGCCCTCACAGAAGACTATATTGGACCAGATGATTTTACGGAAGATATTTTCCGGGAAGTGGCAGAACTTGTGTATGAACAGCATGCACAGGGAGAAATAAATCCGGCGCAGATCATCAGCCGTTTTACGGATGAAGAACAGCAGCGGGAAGCCGCCGCCTTGTTTCATGCCCGCCTGCATCCGATGGAGACACGGCAGGAGCGGGAGAAAGCATTAAAAGAAACGATCCTCAGGATAAAGAAACACAGCATGGATGTGCGTTCCAGAAATCTGGATCCGACTGATCTGGCAGGGTTGCAGAAAATCGTGGAAGATAAGAAGCAGCTTGCCATACTTCAGAAAATGCATATTTCACTTGATTGAGGACAAACTATACAGACTAAAAACATGGAAGGATGAACAAAATGGCAGAGAAAAACGATCAGAAAATGAGAGAAAGAGCAGAGCGTGCAGAAAAATTTCAGGCAAAACTCCAGGAACTGCTTGCACTGGCAAAAAAGAAAAAAAATATGCTTGAGTATCAGGAAATCAATGACCATTTCAAAGATTTTGCCCTGAGTCCGGAGCAGATTGATAAGATTCTGGATTTTCTGGAGGCAAACCATGTCGATGTCCTTCGTATTACGGATGATGATGACGATATCCTCATCGATGACGAGGATGTGGAAAATGATGTGGAGATGGAGAAAATCGATCTCTCCGTACCGGATGGCGTAAGTATCGAAGATCCGGTTCGTATGTACTTAAAAGAGATCGGTAAAGTTCCACTGCTGACAGCAGAAGAAGAAATAGAGCTTGCAAAACGTATGGAACTTGGTGATGAAGAGGCAAAAAAACGTTTGGCAGAGGCAAACCTGCGTCTGGTTGTAAGTATTGCAAAACGTTATGTAGGACGTGGTATGCTGTTCCTTGATCTGATCCAGGAAGGAAATCTTGGTCTGATCAAAGCGGTAGAGAAATTCGATTACAGAAAAGGATACAAATTCAGTACGTATGCAACCTGGTGGATCCGTCAGGCGATCACCCGTGCCATTGCAGATCAGGCACGTACGATCCGTATTCCGGTGCATATGGTTGAGACAATCAACAAGCTGATCCGCGTGTCCAGACAGTTACTGCAGGAGCTTGGACGTGAACCTACTCCGGAAGAAATTGCAGAAGAAATGAATATGCCGGTAGAGCGTGTCCGTGAGATCTTAAAGATTTCTCAGGAGCCGGTTTCCTTAGAGACTCCGATCGGTGAGGAGGAAGACAGTCATCTGGGTGATTTTATCCAGGATGATAATGTACCGGTTCCGGCAGATGCAGCAGCATTTACCCTGTTAAAAGAGCAGTTAGTGGAGGTTTTAAGCACACTGACAGACCGTGAGCAGAAAGTATTACGTCTGCGTTTTGGTCTGGATGACGGTCGTGCCCGCACACTGGAAGAAGTTGGTAAAGAATTTAATGTTACCCGTGAGCGTATTCGTCAGATTGAAGCAAAAGCATTGCGGAAATTACGCCATCCGAGCCGCAGCAGAAAATTAAAGGATTATCTGGATTAATATGGCAATTCATTTATCGAAGCGTTTAAAGGCACTGGCAAATATGGTGACAGACGGAAACCGACTGGCAGATATCGGGACGGATCATGGCTACATACCGATCTATCTGTGTCAGACGGGGAAAATTCCGTCTGCACTTGCCATGGATATCGGAAAGGGACCGCTGCAGCAGGCACAGACACATATTGCAGAGCACGGGCTTTCCGAACAGATTAAGACACGTCTGTCCGATGGAATGGCTGCCTTACAGTTCGGGGAAGCGGATACGATTCTGATCGCCGGCATGGGCGGTGGACTTGTGATGAAAATTTTATCAGAAGGAGCCGAAAAATTGACCGGAAAGGAAGAATTGATCCTGCAGCCCCAGTCGGAAATCGCACTGGTGCGTGAATTTTTACGCGTACGGAATTTTCAGATCCTGAATGAAGATATGATTCTGGAGGATGGAAAATATTATCCGATGATGAAGGTGAGTCAGCAGAAAGCAGCGGAGCAGACAAAAATATTGCCGCAGGAAGTGGCAGATGCTTTCGGACCGGTTCTGTTACAGAAACGGCATCCGGTTCTGAAAGAATGGCTGGAGCGGGAACTGCGAACTACAAACAGTGTGATTGAACAGTTATCGGCACAGCCGGATCACGAAAGAATCCGAAACAGAATGCAGCAGGTGAACTGTAAAAAAACGTTGATTCTGGAGGCATTGAAAAATTATGGAACAGAAAGTGTGCAGTCTGACGATTAGGGGAGAAACAAAGCAGTATCCGCTGGATACGACGTTTCAACAGATCGCAGATGAGTATCAGAAACAGTTTGAAAATAAAATCGTGCTTGTAAAGTTTCAGAATGATCTCAAAGAACTGAGCCAGTCCGTTTTGCGGGATGGCAGTCTGGAATTTGTTACCGCAGATCAGAAACCAGGCAAGGATACGTATCGCAGAAGTTTAACATTGCTGATGGAGACAGCAGCGTGGAAGCTATATCCAAATCTGGAGCTTCTGGTGCAGCATTCCATTGGTCAGGGGTATTATTGTGAATTTCGTCACAAGGATGCCATTTGTGTGCCTGACCGGAAGATGCTTTCCTCTTTAAAAGAGAAAATGCAGGATTTTGTGAAAGCGGATCTTCCAATCATAAAGTACAACATGAATACACAGGATGCATCGGCACGATTTCGCGAGATGGGACGTATGGATAAAGTGCGTCTGATGCGTTATCGCCGCAGTTCCAGAGTCAATGTGTATGAATTACAGGGATTTCCGGATTATTATTATGGCTACATGGTTCCGAGTACCGGTTATCTGGAGTATTTTGACCTGCTGCTGTATCAGAATGGATTTATGCTGATGTTTCCGGGAAAAGATCCGAAGGTTGTGGCAGAGTTTTCTGCTTCTGACAAATTGTTTAACACATTGAATGATTCTGCACAGTGGGGGATTGATATGGGAATCCGTACCGTGGGAGAACTCAACGATGTGATCGCTTCCGGACGGATTCAGGATATGATTCTGGTGCAGGAGTCCTACATGGAGCAGAAGATTGGTGACATTGCAGAGACGATCGCATCAGATCGAAGAAAGAAATTTGTACTGATCGCAGGTCCGTCTTCTTCCGGAAAAACAACGTTTTCTCATCGGTTGTCCATTCAGATGACGGCGCATGGGTTAAAACCACATCCAATCTCACTGGATGATTTTTACTGTAACCGGGAGGAAACACCGTTGGATGAGAACGGAGAATTTGATTTCGAGTGTCTGGAAGCACTGGATATTCCCCTGTTTAATCAATGTATGACAGATCTTCTGGCAGGTAAAGAAGTAACATTACCGGTATTTAATTTTAAAACCGGTCACAGGGAATATCGCCAAAAACCGTTGAAAATGGGACCGGATGATGTTCTTGTTATCGAGGGAATTCATGGATTGAACGAAAAACTTTCCTATGAATTGCCGAAAGAAAATAAATACAAAATTTATATCAGTGCATTGACACAGTTAAATATTGATGATCATAATAATCTTTCCACGGCAGACGGACGTCTGATCCGTCGTATGGTGCGTGATGCGCGGACAAGAAACACGACAGCCAGGGAAACGCTGGCACGTTGGCATTCCGTACGCCGCGGAGAAGAAAAAAATATCTTCCCATATCAGGAAGAAGCAGATATTATGTTTAATTCAGCCTTGATTTATGAATTATCTGTGTTAAAATTATATGCGGAGCCTTTGCTCTTTTCTATCGATACGACCTGTCCGGAATATCCGGAGGCAAAACGCCTTCTGAAATTCCTTGATTATTTCCTTCCGGTTCCGGGAGAGAATATCGGACATAATTCTATTTTAAGAGAATTTATCGGTGGAAGCTGTTTCCATGTATAGGAAATAGAATAACAGAAAAATAAAATACAATTCAAGTAAGACAAATGATCGCGGCTGCAAGTGTCGAAAGACCGCAGGTGAGGAAAGTCCGGGCTTCACAGGGCAGGATGCCGGATAACATCCGGTGGAGGCGACTCCAAGGACAGTGCAACAGAAATGTACCGCGTTAGCAATGAGCCATGCACAGACACGTTTTCAGCAGATTTTTGAGTAAGCTGGCTTACAGAGAAAATTTGATGAGAAAAACAGGATTCTGTGTATCGCTCATTGTTAACGTAAGGGTGGAAGGGCAGTGTAAGAGACTACCGCCCGGCTGGTAACAGCCGGGGCACATGTAAACCCCATCCGAAGCAAGACCGAAACAAAGCGTTGACGTGGCCCGCCAGCTTTAGGTAGGTCGCTTGAGGTAACTGGCAACAGTTATCCTGGATAGATGATCATTCACGACATAACCCGGCTTATCGTTTTGCTTGAATTGTATTTTTTTCTATTTAGATTCCGGATGATTACAGGAAAAATGTGGATTCTGTATACATAAAACAGCGGGTGTTCGTAAACTTTTTCTAAAATGTTTGTGAAAAGACAATAGGTTTGTTGACAGTGTTTTGTGCAAACTGTAACATAAGGTTATCGGTTCCAAAATGAGGAACAAAGATTCCTGTTTTTAGAATGTTTTTCAACGAGATACATGTTATAAAACAAAAGATGAATCCAAAATAAAAGAGACAGAGGTGTTACAGGTGAGAAATCGTTTTCAACAATTTATGTATGGACGTTATGGTATGGACCAGCTCAATCGTTTTTTATCAACGGTGGCATTGATTGTTCTGGTCGTTTCCATATTTGTCCGCAGACCGATCGTAGAGATTGTGGCGCTGGCATTGCTTTTCTGGTGCTATTATCGTATGTTTTCCAGAAACGTATCAAAGCGTGCAGCAGAGAATCAGAAATACCTGAATTTTAAATATCGGGTTGTCTGCAAGGTGAAGAAGGGAAAATATGGCAGATCTGCCGGTTCTGCAAGTTTTGCACAGAAACGAGCACAGATGAAATACAGACAGGAGCAGAAAAAGATTTACCGTTTTTTTGCATGTCCGAACTGTGCACAGAAAGTACGTGTACCGAAGGGAAAAGGAAAAATCTGTATTACCTGTCCGAAGTGTAAGACAGAATTTATAAAAAGAAGCTAATAAATGATGCAAGGGGTATGACCATGTTCGGATATATTTATGTAAACCGAAAAGAACTGTCGGAGGAAGACAGAAAAGATTATCAGTCTTATTACTGTGGACTGTGTCAGGTTCTGAAAAAAAGCAGTGGTGTAAAAGCGCAGATGTTGTTGAATTATGATATGACATTTCTGATTCTTCTGCTTTCCGGATTATATGAACTGGAAAATAAGGAAGAAGAATTTTTTTGTCCGCTTCACCCCGGTAAAAAGAAAATTGCATATATCAACGAAGCGACACAGTATGCTTCTGATATGAATGTGGTTCTTTCTTATCACAATCTGTTAGATGACTGGCAGGATGAGAAGAATTATCCAAAACATGTGATATCCATAATGCTGAAAAAAGATTACGCCAGGATTTCCAGAAAATATCCGCGTCAGGTGGAGGCTGTGGAAGCATATATGCGGAAGCTGAATATGCTGGAGAGCAAGCGTGAGACCAATCTGGATGCAATCGCGGGTCTGACCGGCGAGATGCTTGGCGAAATTTTTTCTTGGAAAGACGATATCTGGGCAGAGGAACTGCATTGTCTTGGATTTTATATGGGAAAATTCATTTATCTGATGGATGCATATGAAGATCTGGAGAAGGATCTTCGGAAAAAAGAGTACAATCCGTTTGAGGCTATGGTGAAAAATAATCCAAAGGATTTTGATACGTTAAGTAAGCTGATCCTGACAAGTATGATGTCGGAATGTTCGAAATCTTTTGAACGGCTTCCGATTTTGCGTCATGCATCCATTATCCGTAATATATTATATTCCGGTGTCTGGTCGAAATATGAATATGTACAGGCAAAGAAGAAAAAGAGGAGGAAATCTCAGTGAGAAATCCTTATGAAGTACTGGGGGTATCACCCGGTGCTACAGATGAAGAAATAAAAAAGGCATACCGAAAACTCAGCAGACAGTATCATCCGGATGCGAATGTCAACAGTCCGCACCCGGAGATTGCAGAAGAAAAATTTAAAGAAGTTCAGCAGGCATATACACAGATCATGAAGGAAAAGCAGCAGGGATATGCAGGCGGTTATCAGAATGGAAGCGCCCAGTCCGGACCATATGGTGCATATGGTGCATACGGCGGCTATGGCGGTTTCGGCGGCTTTGATGATTTCACCGGACAGAATGAGCAGCGCTCCCAGCAGAATGATCCGGTCAATATGCAGGCGGCGATGAACTATATTCGAAATGGATATTACAAAGAGGCCCTGCATGCTTTGAATGATATTCCGGCAGGACAGCGCAGCGCGCGGTGGTATTTCTTTTCCGCGGTTGCCAACCAGGGTGCCGGTAATAATGTGGTGGCTCAGGAACATGCACAGCAGGCTGTGGCAATGGAGCCGAGTAATATGGAGTATCGGCAGTTTTTGCAGAATCTGCAATTTGGCGGAACCTGGTATCAGAATATGGGTTCCAGTTATCAGAAACCGGTATCGGGATTGTCAAGAATGTGTGCAATCTGGTGTGGTTTTATGATGTTTTTGAATTGTTGTTGTTTTCGACCGTTTTAAGGTACGTGGTGAAACGTTAATTTTATGAAAGTTTATGAAAGAAATCGGGCTATCTTGTCTCCTCAGCTAACAATCGCTTTCGGAGAAAAGATAGCCCGATTTCTATTGAACATAAAAAAGACCTATAAGAAATCTTACAGATCTTTATAGTAGCGAGAGGGGGATTCGAACCCTCGACACTGCGGGTATGAACCGCATGCTCTAGCCAACTGAGCTATCTCGCCACACGAACTTCTTTACTATACACAATAGATTGCAATTTGTCAATAGATATTTTTAAAAAAATCCATTTTTCTTAGCTGGTAGTAATGTAACTTGTGCAGTATGCGCAGGAATTTGCCTGAAATAGTAAAATGTTTATGAAAAATATTTTGGGAATCAAAACTTATCGGCGATAGAACCTAAAAGTTAAGAGCAATCTGACGGAAACGGAAAGAACTTGAGGAAAAATCGTTGACAGAATCCACGAAACGTAAAGAAAATTTCACAATTGGAAGTACCATTTAGGGGCAAAATTTGAAAATTACTGATTTGACAAAAAATCAATATCATGTAATAATGCACCCGACATGGGAAATTTGCATAAAGTGTAACGGAACAAAATAAAATGGAATCGTTACCAATTTTCCATTTTGTATGGGGGTGAACTCAATTCAACTCAGATTGAGAGAAAGGGTGAATCAATCATGACAGAAAAGAAAATTAAATTAAATGCAACCAATGAAGTACAGGAATTTGTCAATGCAGCATCCGAATGTAATTTTGATATTAACCTGCACTATCAGCGTGCCATCGTAGATGCAAAATCATTTCTTGGGGTTTTAAGTCTTGGACTTTCTAAAATTCTTACCGTATCTTATGGCGGAAACGATGGTAATTTTGAGCAGATTCTGAGAAAATATGCAGCTGCATAACCGGAATCTACAATTGGAGAAAAAATAGAGATGATATAAATAGGGTCGTATTCCTTTTGGTAGGGAATGCGACCTTTTTCTTTGCAGTGAAAAAAAGTGAAATATGTGTTACACTAGTAGCAGTTTGCTGAACCGACAGGCAGCGTTCTCGAATTTGGTTTAGCTTAGAGTGAAAAAAGGCGGATAGCGGTTATTTATGAAACAAACAGAGAATACGGATGAGAGAGAGCAGCAGGAGTTGACGAGAATACGGATTTCCGTGCGAAATCTGGTGGAATTTATTTTTCGTTCTGGAGATATTGACAATCGAATTGGAAAAGGTGTGCAAAAAGAGGCTATGCAGGAAGGCAGCCGGATGCACCGCAAAATTCAGGGACGGATGGGAATTGAATATCGTGCAGAGGTTCCTCTGAAACTGGAAGTGCCGCAGGAGCAGTATGTGCTGGCGCTGGAAGGCCGGGCTGACGGCATTATCACAAGCGAGGAAGGTGTGACAATTGATGAGATCAAGTGCATGTATACGGATGTGACACGTTTTGAGGAACCGATTTTTGTGCACAAGGCGCAGGCGATGTGCTACGCCTATATTTATGCGTTGCAGAATGGTTTGGATCAGATTTCCGTGCAGATGACGTACTGTGATCTGGATACAGAAGAAATCCGGCGGCTTCAGGAAAGTTTTTCTTTTTTCTGGCTGGAGAGATGGTTTCAGGATATGATCGAGGCGTATCGAAAATGGACGGATTTTCAGTTTGCATGGAGAAAAATCCGTCAGGCATCGATCCAGACGCTGGAGTTTCCGTTTCCTTACCGGGATGGCCAGCGCAAACTGGTGGGGGATGTATACAGAACCATCAACCGCAAAAAAATACTGTTTATTCAGGCACCCACCGGAACGGGCAAGACGATTTCCACACTGTTTCCGGCGATCCGTGCCGTTGGAGAAAATCTTGGAGATAAGATATTTTATCTTACGGCAAAAACAATCACGCGAACGGTTGCAAAGGATACCTGTGATCTTCTGAAGGCACATGGATATCAGAGCAAAGTGATCGTACTGACAGCAAAGGAGAAAATGTGTCCCTGCGAGGAGATGGATTGTAATCCATCCAATTGTCCACGGGCGAAAGGGCATTATGACCGGGTAAACGATGCGGTGTATGATCTGATCACCACAGAAGATGATTTTACAAGGGAGCGGATGTTAGAGCAGGCGGAAAAATATCAGGTGTGTCCGTTTGAGATGTCTCTGGATGCATCGCTGTACGCGGATGTCATTATCTGTGATTACAATTATGTGTTTGATCCGAATGTGTATCTGAAGCGTTTTTTTTCCGAGGGAGAAAAGGGCGATTATATTTTTCTGGTAGACGAGGCGCACAATCTGGTAGAGCGCGGTCGGGAGATGTACAGTGCTGTTCTGATCAAGGAAGAGATCCTTGCGGTGAAAAAACTGGTGCGCGGCAAAGACCGGAAGCTGGAGGCGGCACTGGAAAAATGCAACCGGCAGATGCTGGAGTGGAAGCGGGAATGTGAAAAATATGTAGTGTACGAAAGTATCGGAGCCTTTGCGTTTTCCCTGATGCGGCTGATGTCTCTGCTGGATGTGTTTTTGCAGTCCAGAGGGGAAATGCCGGAGCGGAAGGCGATTACAGATTTTTATCTGAATCTGCGTCATTTTATGAATATGTTTGAGCGGGTGGATGAAAACTATGTAATGTATACAGATTTTGATGATGAAAACCGGTTTTGTCTGCATTTATACTGCGTGAATCCATCGGTGAATCTGCAGGAATGTCTGGAGCGGGGCAACAGCACCGTATTTTTCTCAGCAACTTTGCTGCCGGTGAATTATTATAAAAACCTGCTCAGTTCGAAAAAGGATAATTATGCGGTATATGCGGATTCGGCATTTCGAGAAGAACAACGGTTGTTGTTTATCGGTCGGGATGTCAGCAGCTTGTATACACGGCGGACGATTGGAGAATTTCGGCGGATTGCGCTGTATATTCAGCAGGTGCTGCGGGCAAAAAAGGGTAATTATCTGATTTTTTTCCCGTCTTATCGGTTTATGGAGGATGTGTATGAGCAGTTTCTGGCAGTCAATGAGCGGGAAGCAGACTGTATGATACAAAACGGAAATATGAATGAAGCCGAGCGGGAAGCATTTATGCAGGAATTTGCCGAAGCAAGGGACAGGTCATTGGCGGCATTTGGTGTGCTTGGTGGTATTTTCTCTGAGGGAATTGACTTGAAAGAAGATTTACTGATCGGGGTGCTGATCGTCGGAACGGGATTGCCGCAGATCTGTACCCAGCGGGAAATCTTAAAGGAGTATTATCAGGAAGAAAACGGTCAGGGATTTGATTATGCGTATCAGTATCCGGGGATGAATAAAGTGCTGCAGGCGGCAGGGCGTGTGATTCGGACGGCATCTGACCGGGGAATTATCGGGCTGCTGGATGAGCGTTTTTTGCGGAATGATTATCGGCAGCTGTTTCCGCGGGAGTGGAGTCAGTATGAGGTGCATACGCTGGAGAGTCTGCCCGGAGCACTGGATGCCTTTTGGAAAAAATAACTTTTTGTTTGTCATTGTTTTGGCTAAAATTTTAATATAATTAAGAAAACGAAGAATCCTGTCAGAAAGCTAGACGTTCGCTACCTTCATTTCACTGCAGTTTCATCGCGCTCACTCCCACCTCCTATAAAAGCTGGTCGGTTCACGTTCGCGCAAAACCTTGTGAAAATCAGTCGCTCACTGAATCGCTTTTCCTGACAGGATTTTTCGTTTTCTCTATTTACGCTGTGAAATAATCAGCCATTCTTTACTCTATGTAAATCTGCGCATGCGACATAACGAATATTTTGTCATCAGCTTGTGTGCATGCGTGGCACGCGGTGCCGGCGCGTAAATGGAACAAAGATGGAAAAACTCCAAGGCAAGGCAGTAGACGGATTTCCGTTATCGAAGCGAGCATAGTCCGACCGCGTGAGTGTGTCTGAGCCAACAGCTGTTTTTGCTGTTGGTGAGTTCGCGGAAGCGGTCGGAAATAAGCGGCGCAGCGAAGATAGGAAATCCGGCGTGCCTGCATTGGAGTTTTTCCATCTTGTTCCTTAAAAGACAAACAAGAAGTTACAGAGATGGTAACAAGTCCAGAAAAGCTTCTGTTGGTGCATTGATCGGCAGCGTCGGATTCACCGAAGCCACGATCTGTCTTGCCGGCATTGTCTCTTTCGTCTCAATGATTTCAAGATCTTCATTGTTTTCCCGGACACAATAATCCGGCACACAGGCGATGCCCAATCCAATTCTTGCAAAATCAATCAGCAGATCATTACTGGAAAGTTCGATTTCCGGCACAAGTTCCAACTGATGTTGTAAAAACAGATTGTGCAGAAATTCGCAGGTAGTACAATGACGCTCCAGTGTGATCAGTGGATAACCGGAAAGTTCTGCCAGCCGCAGTACTTTGGACTTCATCGGAAAATAAGCCGGATTTGCCACAAACACATCCCGAAATTCACAAACTGTTTTTCGGATGTAAGACTGATTCAACCGAGTATTTGGAGCATTTGTAATGATCAGATCCACTTTTCCCTGTTCCAGCAGATCCACACAGTTCAGAGAAGTAGCATTTGTAACTTTGATCGGTACATTCGGATACTGCTGATGAAATTTCCGGAAATACGGAACCAGGAAATAGCGGCAGATCGTATCGCTGGCACCAATGTGAAGCTGTCCGAGCCCAAGTCCCTGACTGTCAAACAGCTGATTTTCGCCGCGGCGGATCAGGTTCATTGCCGGTTCAATATGCTTTAACAGCAACTGTCCGGCAGGAGTGAGCTGCACCTTTTTCGTACTTCGGATAAAAAGCGGCTGTCCAAGTTTTCGCTCCAGTGTCTTAATAGACTGGCTGACCGCAGACTGAGAAATGTACAGGTGTTTGCTGGCCTCCGAAAAACTTAAGGACTGTGCTACGTAAAAAAATACTTTGTAAAGTTCGTAATTAATATCCATAGAAATCTCCCCTTCATATGTTTTGATTTACAGAAATCTCTTTTTATATTAGTATATAAAGTGTGAGAGCGTATGTCAATTATAAATTAGTGAAACTTATATATAGAATTAAATATATTAATTTCTCTAATTGAAGTGAGTACGTTATACTAAGGGTATCATGATAGCACGGAACAGGTCTGTGCTATGCAATAATGCGGAGATGGACAATGGCATATATCCGCTTTACAGAAGCCCATCCCACAGCAGACTTTACAAAAGAAGTTTGGATTAATTTTAAAATGGAGGATCCGATATGAGTAATGTACGCAGAGTCTATGTAGAGAAAAAAGAAGCGTATGCAGTAAAAGCAAAAGAACTGCAGGAAGAAATCAAGAGCTATCTTGGAATTACTTCCGTCACAGGAGTACGTGTTCTGATCCGTTATGATGTGGAAAACATTTCTGAGGCAACTTATCAGAGAGCACTGGTCAGTGTTTTCTCCGAGCCGCCTGTTGATGATATTTATGAAGAGACTTTTGATCTGAAGGGAGCAAAAGCATTCAGCGTGGAATTTTTACCTGGTCAGTTCGATCAGCGAGCAGATTCCGCTGTTCAGTGTGTAAAACTTCTGAATGAGAATGAGGAACCGGTCATCCGTACCGCAACAACTTATGTGATTGAAGGTGATGTGACAGAGGAGCAGTTAGAGGCCATCAAACATCACTGCATCAACCCGGTGGATTCCAGAGAGACTGGTTTTGAAAAACCGGAGACACTGGTTCAGAATTTTGACGAGCCGGCAGATGTTATCGTATTTGACGGTTTCTGCGAGATGCCGGAAGCAGAGCTGAAAGCATTATATGAATCCCTGAATCTGGCTATGACATTCAAGGATTTCCAGCACATTCAGAATTATTTTGTAAAAGATGAGCACCGCAATCCGACTATGACAGAGATCCGTGTACTTGATACATACTGGTCTGATCACTGCCGTCATACCACATTCTCCACAGAGTTAAAGGATGTTGTATTTGAGGATGGCGATTATCTGGAGCCGATCAAAGCTTCCTATGATAACTACAAAGAGACTTATGCAGAACTTTACAAAGATCGTGACGATAAATTTGTATGCCTGATGGATCTTGCCCTGATGGCTATGAAAAAACTGAAAAAAGAAGGAAAACTGGCTGATCAGGAGGAGTCTGATGAGATCAATGCCTGCAGTATTGTTGTTCCGTTGGAAGTGGACGGCAAGACAGAGGAGTGGCTGGTAAACTTCAAAAACGAGACACACAACCATCCGACAGAGATCGAGCCGTTTGGTGGCGCTGCAACTTGTCTTGGTGGAGCAATCCGTGATCCGCTGTCCGGACGTACTTATGTTTACCAAGCTATGCGTATCACAGGTGCCGCTGATCCGACGGTTTCTGTAAAAGATACATTAGAAGGAAAACTTCCGCAGAAGAAGATCGTTCGTTCCGCAGCAGCAGGATACAGCTCCTACGGTAACCAGATCGGTCTGGCAACCGGTTTTGTCAAAGAGGTATATCATCCGAATTATGTGGCAAAACGTATGGAGATCGGTGCCGTTCTTGGTGCAGCTCCGAGACGTGCTGTACAGCGTCTGACTTCTGATCCGGACGATGTCATCATCCTGCTTGGCGGTCGTACCGGACGTGACGGCTGTGGTGGAGCAACCGGTTCTTCCAAAGCACATACAACATCTTCTATCGATACCTGTGGTGCTGAGGTTCAGAAAGGTAACCCGCCGACAGAGCGTAAAGTACAGAGATTATTCCGCAGAGAGGAAGTCAGCCACATCATCAAAAAATGTAACGATTTTGGTGCAGGCGGTGTTTCCGTTGCCATCGGTGAGCTGGCAGACGGTCTGCGTGTTGAATTAGATAAAGTTCCGAAAAAATATGCCGGTCTGGATGGCACAGAGATTTCTATTTCTGAGTCCCAGGAGCGTATGGCTGTTGTCATCGCACCGGAAAATGTAGATCAGTTCCTTGCTTATGCAGCAGAGGAAAACTTAGAGGCTGTTCCGGTAGCGGTTGTTACTGAGGATCCGCGTCTGGTTCTGATCTGGAGAGGCAAAGAAATCGTAAATATCTCCCGTGCATTCCTGAATACAAACGGTGCACATCAGGAGACAGGTGTTCAGGTGGAGATCCCAAGCAAGGCTGACAACTATTTGAACAAGATCGCCCTTGACAGTGTTGCCAAAGATCTGGCAAACAACGATGTAAAAGCTGCATGGGTAGATACCTTAAAAGACTTAAACGTATGCTCCCAGAAAGGTCTGGTGGAAATGTTTGACGGTTCCATCGGAGCAGGAAGTGTATACATGCCATATGGTGGAAAATATCAGTTAACTGAGACTCAGAGTATGGTTGCAAAAATCCCGGTTATGACAGGAAAATGCGATGCCGTTACTATGATGAGTTATGGATTTGATCCGTATCTGTCAAGCTGGAGCCCATATCATGGTTCTGTTTACGCAGTTCTGGAGTCTATTTCAAAAATCGTGGCAGCCGGTGGTGATTACAAGAAGATCCGTTTCACATTCCAGGAGTACTTCCGCAGAATGAGCGAGGATCCGAAACGCTGGAGCCAGCCGTTTGCAGCATTACTTGGTGCATATCAGGCACAGATGAGCTTTGGTCTGCCGTCCATCGGTGGAAAAGATTCCATGTCCGGAACCTTCAATGATATCGATGTACCGCCGACACTGGTTTCCTTTGCAGTAGACGTTGCAAAAGAGCAGGATATCGTGACACCGGAGTTAAAGACAGCAGGCGACAAACTGATGTACTTTACCATTGATCATGATGCATATGATCTGCCGGATTATGAGCAGGTTATGAAACTGTATGATGCAGTATATGCTCTGATTCAGGATAAGAAACTGAAAGCTGTTTACGCACTGGATGCAAAAGGTCTGGTGGCAGCAGTCAGCAAAATGGCATTCGGTAACAAACTGGGAGTATCTCTTCGTGGCTGCCTGAAATCGGAAGAAGCATTTGCACCGGGATTTGGTAATCTGGTAGCAGAAGTTGCACCGGAAGATACCGATGCAGTAAAAGAAGCATTAGAAGCAGTTGGACTTCGTGCAAACGTATCCATCGTTGGTTCCGTTCTGGAAGAGCCGGTTTTCCGTTACGGTGATGTGGAAATTGCTATGGATGACGCATTATCCGCATGGACAAACACACTGGAAAAAGTATATCCGACCAGAGCAACCACAGATAAAAAAGAGCTGGATGCAAAACTTTATACAACAAAAGAAATTTATGTATGCAAAAATAAAATTGCAAAACCGACCGTATTTATTCCGGTATTCCCGGGTACAAACTGTGAGTACGATTCTGCAAAAGCATTTGAACGCGCAGGTGCAAATGTAGTGACCAAAGTATTCAAGAACCTGAACGCACAGGATATTCGTGATTCTGTCGATGTATTTGCAAAAGCCATCGATCAGGCACAGATCATCATGTTCCCGGGTGGATTCTCCGCAGGTGATGAGCCGGAGGGAAGTGCAAAATTCTTTGCAACTGCATTCCGTAACGCAAAGATCAAAGAATCCGTAGAAAAACTCTTAAATGAGCGTGACGGACTCTGCCTTGGTATCTGTAATGGATTCCAGGCACTGATCAAACTTGGTCTGGTTCCTTATGGTGAGATCTGTGAGCAGAAAGCAGATTCTCCGACACTGACATACAATACCATCGGACGTCATATTTCCAAGATGGTTTATACAAAAGTAATGTCCAATAAATCTCCGTGGCTGGCACAGGCAGAGGTTGGAAAGATTTATACTAACCCGGCTTCCCATGGTGAGGGACGTTTCGTAGCAAACGATGAGTGGCTGCAGAAACTCTTTGCAAATGGTCAGGTGGCAACATGCTATGTCAACGAAGCAGGAAATCCAACTATGGATGAAGAGTGGAATGTCAACGGTTCCTACATGGCTATCGAGGGTATCACAAGCCCAGATGGACGTGTACTTGGTAAGATGGCTCACTCTGAGCGTCGTGGTGATGGTGTTGCAATCAACATTTACGGCGAGCAGGATCTGAAGATCTTCGAATCCGGTGTAGCGTTCTTCCGCGACTAGCTTGTTTTTATGTAAAATTAAATAAATGAAGGCGCCCCAATTGATTTTGTCTTTCTGGCTAACAATCGCTCATCAAGAAAAAATCAATTTGGGGCGCATTTACGTTTTCGATTCATCTCAGTCTGAGTTGAGACTCCCACTTCTGCAAGTGGTGAGTA
>NZ_JRFU01000204.1 GCF_003122485.1 Eubacterium ramulus | reverse complement strand
GATTACCGAATAAAATAGTTAGATAAGAGGTGTGGTGACGAATGAAAAAACGGAACAGTTTCAGGCGGATTTTAACGATTGGTGTCTGTACCGGTTTGCTATTTTGCATCAGTGGATGCGCAGGGCAGGAGAAACAGATGACGGATCAGGCAGAGACGCGTCCACAGATGATCATTGGCAGCGACAATTATCCGCCCTTTAATTATGAAGATGCAGACGGAAAACCGGCAGGAATTGATGTGGATCTTGCAACGGAGGCATTTGACCGGTTAGGTTATGATGCGGTATTTACATATATTGACTGGGAAGCAAAAAAGCAGTTTCTGGAAAACGGAGATATTGACTGCATCTGGGGAAGTTTTTCTATTGATGGCAGAGAAAATCAGTACCACTGGACGACACCCTATATGATCAGTCGTCAGGTAGTGGCAGTCAGTAAAGACAGTGATATCTATACCCTTGCAGATCTGGAAGGAAAACGGGTAGCAGTACAGTCCACGACAAAGCCGGAGGAGATTTTTGCGTCACATACGGATGAACGGATTCCTGAGCTGGCAGAAATATTTTCGTTGCAGAATCGGGAATTGATCTATCCTTTCTTAAGTAAAGGGTATGCGGATGCGGTAGCCGCTCATGAAACCGCAATTTTACAGTGTATGAAGGATTATGACTTAGAATATCGAATCCTGGAAGAACCATTGCAGACGGTGGGGCTTGGCGTTGCATTTTCAAAGTACGATGACAGAGGCATTGAGACAGAGCTGTCACAGGTGTTTGAAGATATGCGTGAGGATGGAACATTAGAGGAAATTCTTGAAAACTATCTGGAACATCCGGAGGATTATCTGGAGGTGGATACCTGTGAAAAATAAAAGCAATCGATTGTTGTATACATTGGAAGTGCTGCTTGGTGTTATCCTGATGGGAGGCGTATTTTTGATCGCAGTACATGTGGATGTCAGAAGCGCGAAGCGGACGTTGACCAGCACAGTCAGTTATATTAAGGAGCAATGTAATCAGTATGAGCGGTTAAATTTAGCATCGGAGACGAAAAGTATGATGCGTATCATCGAAAGTGCGCACCAGATCGATCATGCATTGACAGAAAATGGAACCGATGCCGGAGCAGTGACAACGGAAATGCTGGAGCAATGGGCGCGGGACAGTTATGTAACGGGTGTATTGCTTCTGGATGAAAATGGAAAGGTACAGGTACAGTATGGAGATCCGGTTGATGGGTTGTCGACAGAAGAATTATCGGAGCATATGACATCGGATGCTCTGCAGGATGCGATTCTTTTTTCGGAAAAAACGTATGCTATGCGATTTCACTGTGAAGACGGTTCTTATGCAGATCTGGCAGCTACGGGAAATGCAGATGGCAGTGGGATGGTTGTCGCTTACTATCACACGACGTTAGAATATACACGGGCATTCCATCTGTCGGTGGATACGTTGTTGGTGGGTTATAATCTGGAACAGGATGGAACAATCGTGGTGAGCAGCGGAAAGGAAATCATAGCGTCCAATAATGAGACTTTGATTGGAAAAAGTACCGATGACGTGGAAATTTTGCGGAAAATCAAAGAAGCGGCAGCAAGTGATAAATTGATCCATGCAAGAGGTGATACGGCTGCACTTTCCCACAATTATGGTCTGATGGAGCATGGGTGGGATTATTATGTGTATGCCTATCTGCCGGAGAGCGATGTGTTTGACAGTACGATTCCAAGTGTGATGTTTTCCATCATCGTATACGTGATCATTCTGGCAATTATTCATATGGTGCGCTGGAAAATGGCACAAAATTACAGAGAGAAGCAATTAAGCATTCAGCGGCAGTATAATGAACAGCTGCAAAGTAAAAATGAGCAGTTAAAGCAGGCAGTCGATCAGGCAGATCGAGCAAATGTGGCAAAGACAAGTTTTCTGTCCCGGATGAGTCATGATATTCGCACACCGTTAAACGGGATCATCGGCTTGCTGGAAATTGGAGAGGCACATCCGGAGAATACAAAGCTGCTGCGGGAAAATCAGAAAAAAATGAAAATCTCTGCCAATCATTTACTGTCCCTGATCAACGATATTCTGCAGATGAGTAAGTTGGAAAGCGGAGAAGTTGTGCTGTCGGAGGAACCGATGAATTTGAAAACCCTGTCGGACGATGTATTGACGATTGTGGAGCAGCGTGCAGCGGAAGCCGGTGTAACGCTGGAATATGATAAATCTACCGAGCGGGTGGCATTTCAAAATATTTACGGAAGTCCGTTGCATGTGCGTCAGATTTTCCTGAATATTTATGGAAACTGTATCAAATATAACCGGTTGGGCGGAAAAGTGCAGACGAGCTGTAAATGTCTGGGGGTTGATCAGGAGATTGTAACGTATCAGTGGACGATTCAGGATACCGGTGTGGGAATGAGTCAGGAATTTATCCGACACATTTTTGATCCTTTTGCACAGGAGCGGTCGGATGCCAGAAGTGTGTATAATGGTACAGGGCTTGGCATGGCAATTGTAAAAAATCTGGTGGATAAAATGAACGGGACCATTGAGGTGAAAAGCGAAGAAGGCGTGGGTTCCACCTTTGTGATCACGCTGCCATTTCGACTGGCAACAGAGCAGTCGCAGGAACAGCAGCAACAGGAAAGTGAGGAGATTGTTGAGTCGGCGAGCATCGCGGGATGTCGGCTGCTTCTGGTGGAAGATAATGAGTTGAATGTGGAGATTGCAGAAATGTTGCTAGAGGATCAGGGCGCGCAGGTAATGGTCGTAGCGGACGGACAGCAGGCGGTGGATCGGTTTGTCAGTGAACCGCCGGGAACCTTTGATGTGATTTTGATGGATGTGATGATGCCGGTCATGGACGGTCTGACGGCGACTCGAAGGATACGGGAACTGGATCGGGAGGATGCAAAAACAATGCCAATTATTGCCATGACAGCGAACGCTTATGACGAAGATGTGAAGCAATGTCTGGACGCAGGCATGAATGCGCATCTTGCAAAGCCATTACAAATGGATCTGGTAGTGGCAGTTATAGGAAAATATTGTAATTAAATTTGAAAAGAAGCGGGAAAAAACATTCAAAAATCCGCTTCTTTTTCGCTTGTTTGTGAACGAAAATGAATGATTGTGAATATTGCATAAAAATAAAATGTTTTTTTGTGAATTACAATGATTGATTATGACTGATTTTGGAGATATAATACAGGCATAACAACAAGTGAGAAAAAAGTAACTACATCATTACAGGAGGTGCAGGATGGTTTACACAGTAACTTTTAATCCATCACTGGATTACATCGTATCGGTCAATAACTTCCAGATGGGTATGACAAATCGGACATGCGCGGAGCAGATGCTTCCGGGAGGCAAAGGAATCAACGTTTCCACCGTACTTTACAATCTGGGAATCGAGACAAAAGCACTTGGTTTTTCCGCAGGTTTTACTGGAAAAGAAATCGAGCGCAGAATGGCAGAAATCGGATTTGCACATGATTTTATTTCTTTACCGGACGGCTGTTCCAGAATCAATGTCAAATTGAAGGATTTTGACGGAACTGAAATTAATGGTATGGGACCGGATATCAGCCCGGAGAACGTAGAAGAATTAATGAAGAAACTGGATGAACTGACAGCAGAAGATTATCTGGTACTGGCAGGAAGCATTCCGGGAAGCATGCCGAAAATGATCTATCGTGACATTATGGCAAGACTTGCTTCCAAAGGAGTTCATTTTGTGGTAGATGCAACAGGAGAGCTTTTAATGAACGTATTAGAGTATCATCCGTTCCTGATCAAACCAAACAATCATGAGCTTGGTGAGATCTTCGGTGTCGAGTTGAAAACCAGAGATGACGTACAGCCATATGCAAAGAAATTGCAGGAGATGGGAGCAAGAAACGTACTTGTGTCAATGGCAGGACAGGGTGCAGTTCTCTTAGATGAGAACGGTGAGTCCCATCAGCTTCCGGCACCGAAAGGAACACTGGTGAATGCCGTTGGCGCAGGTGATTCCATGGTAGCAGGATTTGTAGCAGGATGGATTGAAAAAGAAGATTATGAACATGCATTCCGCATGGGAATCTCCGCAGGAAGTGCAAGCGCATTTTCCGAACTGCTTGCAACCGAAGCAGAAATCAGACAGGTATATGCTTCCATCGAAGCATAATAACAGATAATAAAAAACAGATTTTGGCGAATCTGGAAATGTTGGTATTAAATTTTTGTTTCCGTGAAATAAAATTAAAACGTGAAATGAAATTAAAATAGGAAGAGAAGAAGAAAACGTACAAAGTAAAGAGGGAGGTAATGAGAGTATGAGAATTACGGATTTACTGGACAAAAGAAGTATTTCTCTGGATGCAGTTTGTACATCCAAATCGGATGCGCTCGACCAGGCTGTTGCTTTGATGGTAAAAAGCGGCAAGATTAATGATGAGGAAGCGTATCGCAAACAGGTTTACTTAAGAGAAGAAGAAAGTACCACAGGTATCGGTGAAGGTATTGCAATTCCACATGGTAAATGCGATGCAGTTACAAAACCGGGACTGGCAGCTATGGTCATCAAAGATGGTGTTGATTTTGATTCTCTGGATGATGAACCGGTGAACTTGCTGTTTTTGATCGCAGCGCCGAATACTGAGGATAACATCCATCTGGACGTACTCAGTAAACTTTCTATGTTGCTTATGGATGAGAATTTTGTGGAAAATCTGAAAAATGCATCTTCCGTGGATGAATTTTTACAGATCGTAGATGCGGCAGATGAGGAAAAACCGGATCTGAACGATCAGCTGGCAGCTCAGACAGAGACAGAAGGTGCGGTTTGCAAGATCATTGCAGTTACATCCTGCCCGACCGGTATCGCGCATACTTACATGGCAGCTGAAGGTCTGGAAAAAGCGGCAAAAGCCCATAACTGCTCTATTAAAGTAGAAACAAGAGGATCCGGCGGTGCCAAAAATGTAGTGACAGATGCGGAAATCGCAAATGCAGACTGTGTTATCGTAGCAGCAGATGCAAAAGTTCCAATGGATCGTTTTAACGGTAAGAAACTGATTGAAGTTCCTGTTTCTGACGGAATCAGTAAAGCAGACCAACTGGTGGAAAGAGCCATCCATGGTGATGCACCGGTTTACCACAGCAGTTCAGCAGAAAGCCAGAGCTCCAGCTCACAGAAAGCTTCCGGTGGAATCGGACATAAATTATATGTACATCTGATGAATGGTGTATCCCACATGCTTCCATTCGTTGTCGGTGGTGGTATCCTGATCGCAATTGCATTCCTGATTGATGGAATGAATGTCGATATCAATTCACTTTCCGCAGATATGAGAGCAAACTTCGGTACAATCACTCCGGTGGCAGCAGCGTTCAAACAGATCGGTGGAATTGCCTTTGGACTGATGCTTCCGGTTCTGGCAGGATTTATCGCCATGAGTATCGGTGACAGACCTGCACTTGCTGTTGGTTTTGTCGGTGGTATGATGGCAGCAAACGGAAAATCCGGTTTCCTGGGTGCACTTGCAGCAGGTTTCCTGGCAGGTCTGATCATCTTATTACTGAAAAAAGTATTTGCTAAATTACCGGATGCATTGGAGAAAATCACGCCGGTATTGCTTTACCCCGTATGTGGTATTCTGCTGATGGGAATCATTATGATGTTTGTCATCGAGCCGCCGGTAGGAGCGTTGAATACAGCATTAAATACAGCCTTGACCAACATGGGTGCTTCGAGTAAAATATTACTGGGAATTGTATGTGCCGGAATGATGGCAATCGATATGGGTGGTCCATTCAACAAGGCAGCATATGTATTCGGAACCGCAGCAATCGTTGCTGGAAACTATGATATTATGGCAGCTGTTATGATCGGTGGTATGGTACCGCCGTGTGCGATCGCTCTTGCAACTTTGCTCTTTAAGAACAAATTTACAAAAGAGGAGCGCAAATCCGGACCTGTAAACTTTGTTATGGGACTTGCATTCATCACAGAGGGTGCAATTCCGTACGCAGCAGCAGATCCGATCCGTGTTCTGCCATCCTGCGTAGCTGGTTCAGCAGTAGCAGGCGCATTATCCATGGCATTTGGATGTACACTGATGGCACCGCATGGTGGAATCTTCGTTGTACCGGTTATGGGCAATGCAGGAATGTATCTGGTAGCACTTGCAGTCGGAACCGTAATTTCCGCTGTTTTACTCGGTCTTTTGAAGAAAAAAGTAAATGAATAATTGAGAAAAAAGGAGAACTAACCATGAAAGAATTTAAGTATGTAATCACAGATGCACAGGGAATTCACGCACGTCCGGCTTCTGAGCTGGTAAAAGAACTTAAAGGAGTTACTTCCGTTGTTAAACTTACAAAAGAAGGTAAAACGGTTGAGGCCAAAAAATTAATGGCTGTTATGAGCCTTGGAATTAAATGTGGACAGGAAGTTACTGTAACAGTAGAAGGCGAAGATGAGGACGCTGTAGCTGAGAAACTGGAGAACTTCTTCAAAACAAATCTGTAAGATAACGTTCAGAGAAAAATTGGTAAAAGAATGTTTCAGAACATTCAATGAAGGATATTTGGTAGATATTTTAAGCCAGAGAGGCTGTGTACGGTGGAAAACATCTGGCGTGCACAGCTTTTTTACTTCATAAAACGAAGTAAAAAAGCTAAATATGCGACCAGATGCATAAGGAAGATATCTGCTGACGCAGATTGCACCTGGCGCGAAATCGAATAAAGTCCCTGAAGTTATAGAAAAAGGGAGTAGGAGTGAGGATTTATTCGATTTATCTCAGTCGAGAAGACTCCCACTTCTGCAAGTGGTGAGTA
>NZ_JRFU01000203.1 GCF_003122485.1 Eubacterium ramulus | reverse complement strand
ATTGGCTCCCACCACTGATACTAGCTTGTTTCTCACCACCTATAGAGGTTGGAGTCATCTCCCATCTGATATAACAGCTCCCCAAAAGCAACTCCGCATTAATCCAGTTCATCACTTGTAAATAAAAGTTCCAGCACACGACGGCTCTCCTCCCACAAAGGCTCGTCTTCCTGTGGAAAATAATCAATGATCTCGATCAGATCTTTGTTTCGATTCAGGAACTCCAGCATTTCCATGGAAACATTTTTTCCTTCATCCCACAACCGTTCATATTCCGCGAAAAATTCCAGATACATCTCATACATGTCATTCAGATCTTTCCCCGGAAACAACTCATCTGTGCGCTCCTGTGCTTTCCTGATTCTTGTCTCTTTGTCCATGTTTTTTTGTTTCATATCATACCTCCATACATTTGTATTAGCTGCCTTGTCTTCAGGCATAACATTCCTTTACTTTTTAATTATATTGCAATACCAACATTATACTATATTTTATGTTTATTAATCTATAATAAAATTGTAAATTTTTATTTTTCATCTTGCAAAAAAAGACACAACAAAGAGTTTATACTTATTTAACTTGATTCAACTCATAGAATGAACTATTATAAAGCTAAACTATCTTATATAATATGTATAAGATAAAACCCATTATTTATATAGGATAACACTTTCTGAAATCCATCAGAAAAACAGAGGAGCAAAGTATATCATTATGAAAAAAATAACCTCACTCATTGACATTCTTTCCGCGCAGACCGAAAAAGCTCCGGAACGTGTCATCTACCGTTTTCTGGAATACAAAAACGGCGAATGGGACATGCAAAATATCACAATGCGTGCCCTCTACCATAAATCATTGGAAATTGCGTACATGCTGCGCAAAAAAGGACTCCGCCCTGGTGACCGGGCGGTTATTTTCAGTATGCAGGATTATGGTACTACTTATGCGATCCTTGGTTGTATGATGGCAGGTGTCACATTCACCGTCATCCCACCGCCACTGGACGAAGGAAAAGTAGCACGTTTTATCTCTGTGCTGAAATCCTGTCAGCCGAAAGCGCTGATTTCCAACTATGCCATGGAACAAGAATCCGGTGTCAGCATCACCGGCCGTCTGATCCGCGAGGCATTTACCAGTGTCATCCGTTTAAAACGAATCTACACGGATCGTCTAACTCCATACAAACGAAAAGACGTGATCGTGGAAGCAACGGAAAACCGTCTGGTTTACCTGCAGTACACTTCCGGTTCCACCAGCGCACCAAGAGGCGTCCGCGTCACATGGAAAGCACTGATGAAAAATCTGGAACAGTGTCAGGCATGCTACGATTTTAACAATGGTACCCTTGGTACCTGGGTTCCGTTTTTTCACAATCTGGGACTGGTCGTTACGATCTGTATGCCGATCTGCACCACCAATGCCTGTGCTTATTTTCTCTCTACGTTACAGTTTCTGGAAAATCCAAAGCTGTGGGTAAAAATGCTGCATGATTTCAATCTGACTCTGACTGTCGGACCAGGTTCTGCCTTTGATGCATGTACCCGTATTTTTACACCGGAGGAAGCAGCAAAATATCCACTGACACAGGTAACTCATTTTATGAACGGTTCGGAATTTATCAGTGCCGAAACCGTGGAAAAATTTTCCGAACTGTTCCAGATTTCCCCGAATGCCATGGCACCGGGCTACGGACTGGCAGAAAATGTCTGTCTTGCAACCTTTGCCAGTCAGGATTACCGTGTATTAAAGCTGGATTATGAAGCATATCAGAAAAACCGCGCGATCGTTCTGGACGAAGTTCCGGAAGGTACACAGGTCAAAGAAATTGTCAGTGTCGGTAAACCAGTCAAAGATCTAACTGTGGTCATTGGCAATCCCAAAACCAAAAAAGTATATTCAGACCTGCATATCGGAGAGATTTTTATTTCCGGTGACAGCGTAGCAAACGGCTACTGGGGCACTTTAAAAGAAAATGCTAATTTCCGCGTCAAACTGGAAGACTATGATTGTAACTTCTATAAAACAGGTGATCTTGGATTTTTATATGAGGGGCATCTGTATATCACTGGACGAATCAAGGAAATGCTGATCATCAACGGACACAATATCTTCCCAAGTGATCTGCAGGCGCTGATCATGCAGAAAGTACCAGCGCTTGCTACAACCTCCTTTGGATTTTTCTCCACGAATAACGGAAACAAAGAACAGGTGATCGCTGTCGTTGAATCCAAACCAGAAGAAGATTTCCAGAAGCGGGTCAGTCAGATCAACGCAGCTGTATCCGCGCGCTTCGGCTTCTCCTTCTATGACATTATTTTTGTTCCAAGAGGAGCAATCCCGCGTACAGACAACAGTAAACTGCAGATGTTAAAAGCAAGAGATCTGTATCAGCAGGGAAAATTAAAAATTCTCCACAGCAGCCATGCATACCGCACTGGCAGCTCAGAGACAACAATCATTGATAAGTCCATTGACAAAGCAGATGAGATTCTGCTGCAGGTAAAAGCTGTCTTTGAAAAAGTGCTGAACATCGAACAGTACAGCCTGACAGATTCCTTCTTAGAGCTTGGCGGCGATTCCCTGATGGGATTTGAGCTGGTAAGTAAAATTGAAGAACGGTTCCATGTAAAACTGGATCTACGTGAAGTACTGCTGGATTCCTCCGTGTCCGGTGTTGCTAATTATGTACGCCGCACATTAGCCGGTGCCAAAGGAGCTTCCAAAGCAGTCGATCTGGAACAGGAATGTAACCTTGATGCTTCCATTGCGCCGACAAATGCTTACACAGTGGCTCCACAGGATTGCAGAAATATTCTGCTGACAGGTGCTACCGGATTTCTGGGAGCTCAGCTGATCCGTGCGATCCTGACGCAATATCCGCATGACGGACTGAATCTGTACTGTCTAGTACGTGCAGACTCCGAAGAAGCCGGTCTGGAACGACTGATCAACAACATGATCCATTACCAGTGTTGGGATGAATCTTACCGCGCATTTCTGCATCCGGTCATTGGTGATCTCTCCACAGAGAAATTCGGTCTTTCCGAAGAGCTGTGGCAGGAGCTGACAGAAAAAATTCAGGTGATCTACCACAACGGTGCTTTGCTGAATTTTGTGTTCCCGTATGAGTTTTTGAAAGAAACCAACGTACACGGAACCGTGGAAACCCTGCGCCTTGCCTGCGCCGGTCAGCCAAAATATTATCACTATGTATCTTCCTACAGCGTTTATGATACGCCAAATAACAAGGGCAAACGGGTCTATGAAAACGATCCGCTGAACACCGCTCACGGCTTCTCCCTTGCATATTCTGAGACAAAATGGGTATCAGAAAAACTGGTAGGAATTGCACAGAAACGCGGACTTCACACTGTGATCTATCGTCCTGGCGATATCACTGGTGCTGCCAACGGCATCTGGGAAATGGATGACATGGTCAGCCGTATGATCGTCGGAACGATCCAGATGCAGGCGATCCCACGCACAAGCTACTGCATGCATATGACGCCGGTAGATTTTGTGGCAGATGCGATCTGCTGCATTTCCCGCAAACCGGAAGCCATGGATCAGGCATTCAATCTGGTCAACCCGGAGCCGGTTCCGGTGAAAAAGGCAGTTTCTTATATCCGCGCCTGCGACTATCCAGTCCGTTATATTTCATTCCCGGCATGGAAAAGCAAATTAAAACAGGCGGATGCATCAGAAAATGCCCTGACCCTGTTAGCCTGCCTTTTTGAGAGCGGTACTGACGCCAACCCTGGTGTCCTGCGCCACTTCATCGGCAAAGACACGGTCTATGACTGTACCAAAGCAAATCTCCTGCTGAATCAGTCCGGCATCAGCTGCCCACCGGTGGATGAAAAACTGTTTGCCGCTTACCTGAATTATTTTAAAAAGAATGGATGTATATAAAATATGAAAATCGGAATACCACGGGCTTTACTTTATTATCGTTACCATGTTCTCTGGGAAACTTTTTTCCGGGAACTTGGTCACGAGACCATTGCAAGCCCACATACAAATAAGACACTTATGGATGCAGGCAGTCACTACGCCATCGACGAAAACTGCCTCTCCAGCAAATTATTTTTCGGTCATGTCTCCGCACTGGAAGGAAAATGTGACGCAGTCTTTGTTCCGCGTATCGCAAACTACGGAAAAGACGGCGTGATGTGCTCCCGTTTTGAAGCGCTGTATGATATGGCAGCCAACACTTTCCGCGATCATGATATTAAATTTATCACCTGCAACGTGGATCTTCAGCAGAAATGTCCAGAGGAACAGGCTTACATGATGCTGGGTGTTTCCCTTGGAGCTTCAGAAATCCAGGCAAAAGAAGCTTATCAGAAAGCATATGCCGCATGGCAGAAAGCACATGAGAAACATATTCAGGAAGAGGAAGCAAAACTGCACGATGACCGCATCAAAATCCTTGTCGTCGGACACAGCTACAACCTCTACGATGAATATATCGGAAAACCGATCATGAAGGGAATCGAACAGCTGGATGCCGTTCCGATCTGTTCCGATGCCGTAGATTTAAAACAGGCTCAGACGGATTCCCTGAATATCTGCAAAGCCGTTCCGTGGATCATGAACCGCGAGCTACTTGGATCGATTTCCAAATATCACAACGATGTGGATGGTATTATCCTGCTTACCGCATTCCCGTGTGGACCTGATTCCATGGTCAACGAGATGATCATCCGCCGGATCAAAGACCGCCCGATCCTGAACCTGCTGCTGGACAGCCAGGACGGAAACGCCGGTATCGAAACCCGTCTGGAAAGCTTTATTGATATTATCCGTTTCCGAAAGGAGGCACGTCTGTAATGCCGGAAAAGAAATATAAACTCTGTTACCCGCAGTTGGGAAACTATGACATTCCGATCCAGTACTTTGTAAACAACGGTCTGCATCTGGAATATCTGGCTCCGCCTGCCATGACAAAACGAACCATTGAACTTGGTGCAAAATACAGTCCGGACTTCGTCTGTGCACCATTCAAATGTATGATGGGCTGTTACATCGAAGCCTTAGAGCAGGGTGCCAACGTTCTGATCCAGACCGGCGGAACCTGTCGTCTGGGCTACTACGGTGAACTTCATGAACAGATATTAAAGGATATGGGATACGATTTTGACATGTTCAATCTGACTCTCTTCCGCTACAAAAATCTGATTGGCATGTTAAAAGGCATGAGACAGTTTGCCCCAAATGCATCCATGCTTCAGATGGTAAAAGTGCTGCCTGCCACTGCCAGAATGATCACCGTTATCGATAAAGTGGAAGACAACTACCGTCAGAACATGGGATTTGAAATTGAAAAAGGCTCCTATGATAAAGTATACAACCGTTTTCTGGCACAGCTTCGCAAAGCAAAGGGATTAAGGGATGTCAACCGCATTTACAAACAGACCATCGCAGATTTTGATGCTATTCCGAAAAACAAACCGGAACATCCGCTGCGTGTCGGTGTGGTCGGTGAATATTTCACCATTATGGATCCTTATTCTAATCATGAAATTGAGAAAAAAATCGCACAGATGGGTGCGGAAGTACATCGCTGGATGAACCTTTCCAACAGTGTGCTGCTCTGTCCGGATGAGGGAACCCTGAAAAAATTAAAAGGCTACCTCACCTACGACCTGTACAAATTCCCATCTTCCCTCTGGGTCAATATCCAGAAAAAGCTTTCCAGCAAATACACCAAATTTGACATGGGAAGTTCCAGTATCTCCACCATCGCCCTGGCAGAGCATTATGCCGAAAAAGGCTTTGACGGACTGGTTCACGTAAAATCCTTCGGTTGTACACCGGAGATGGATGCCGTTCCGGTACTCCACAACATCAGCTCCGACTACAAAATCCCGGTGCTGTACTTAAACTATGATACTCAGACCAGTGATACCGGTATCGAGACCAGACTGGAAGCATTTTATGATATGATCGCCATGAGAAAGGAAGTAACAGAATCTTGAAAAAAGCATATTTAGGAATTGACATCGGATCTATTTCCACCAAAGGTGTCATTATCGATGAAGAAAAAAACATCCTCGCTGGAATTTATCTCTGGACGGAGGGAAATCCGATGGGCGCTGCAAAAAAAGTAATCGCAGCCCTTGGAGAAAAAATTGATCAGAATGAATATAAAGTCGTTGCTGCCGGAACAACCGGAAGTGCCCGTAAACTTGTCGGCGCTATGTGCAACGCCAGCATTGTAAAAAATGAGATCACGGCACACGCGGTTGGAACCACAACCCTGCACCCGGATGTCCGCACCATCCTTGAGATCGGTGGACAGGATTCCAAGATCATCTGTGTGGAAAACGGTGTCGCTGTGGATTATGCCATGAATACCCTGTGTGCTGCCGGAACCGGTTCTTTCCTCTCCAGCCAGGCCCGTCGTCTTGGTGTGGAAGTAGAAGAATTTGGAAAAATCGCTCTTGGAAGTAAAAATCCAACTCCGATTGCAGCCCGCTGCACCGTATTCGCAGAGTCCGATCTGGTTCACAAAATCCAGATGGGACACAAAAAAGAAGATATCATTGCCGGTCTGTGTAATGCCGTTGCAAATAACTACTTAAACAATATCGGAAAAGGTAAGAAAATCTTTCCGCCAATCGTATTCCAGGGTGGTGTTAGTAAAAATGAAGGCGTTGTAAAAGCCTTTGCAGACTCTCTGGGAGAAGAAATCATTGTAGATGAAAACGGACATCTGATGGGATGTTACGGTGCTGCGATCCTTGCACTCGGATGCGGCATTGAGAAACCGTTCAGCTTTGATGTGGCAGATATGGAATTTGTGACACGAGAAGTTGTATGTCCGAATTGTGCAAACCATTGTGAGATCATCTGCGTTTACCGCGATGGGGAACTCATTGATTCTTGGGGAAATCGTTGCGAACGTGGGGAAATCAAACAAGGCCAAGATTAGGGTGGCTTAAAATTTACCAAATTTACTTTTAATAAAAGAACGTCTGTATTTTGTCTCAGTCGCTAACAATCGCTCCTCGAGAAAAAATACAGACGTTCTTAATTTACACAGTGATATGAATTGGTAAATTTTTGCGCCACCCTGCACTTCGTGTCACAACGTAAGGGTAAGCAGTGTGGTTTAAACTCACAGACAAAAAGAAAGGGACTCTGGCTATTTTTTCTTGTCCAGCGATTGTTAGCGGACAAGAAAAAATAGCAGAGTCCCTTTTCATGAGACTGTAATTAATTCTGTGTAAACTCTAAAAGAGCTATATACCCTCTTGGATTGATGTTAAAATAAATATCAATTCAGGAGGATTTTTTTATGGCACGAAGAAGAAAAATGGATCCGGAACGCAAAGCGTTCATCAACAGCTTGTTGGAACACTATCAACCAAAGGATGCTCAGGATATCCAGGACATGCTGAAAGACCTGTTAGGCGAAACGCTGCAAGGTATGTTAGAAGCTGAAATGGATGATCACCTTGGATATTCCAAGTATGACTACAAGAACAAAGAGACAGACGATAGCCGTAATGGTTATAGTCCTAAAACTGTCACCTCTTCAATGGGAACGATTGATCTGGATATACCACGAGATCGAAAGGGAGATTTTGAACCGCAGATTGTGAAAAAGAATCAGACAGATATCTCAAACATTGAAGATCAGGTACTTTCTATGTATGCAAAAGGAATGACGACAAGAGATATCTCCGCTCATCTCAAAGATGTTTATGGTGTGGATGCATCCGCAGAAATGATATCACATATGACAGATCGAATCCTTCCTATCGCAAAAGAATGGCAAAACCGGCCGCTGGAAAGAAAATATGCCATTGTTTTTATGGATGCGGTACATTTCCATGTTCGGGAGGACAATCGAACGGTAAAAAAGGCAGTTTACGTTGCCATAGGTGTTAAACTGAACGGAAAACGTGAGGTCCTCGGCATGTGGGTAGGAGAAAATGAAAGTGCAAAATACTGGTTGTCCGTCCTCAACGAGATAAAAAACCGAGGTGTAGAGGATATCATGATCGTATCTGTGGATGGATTGACCGGATTCGGGGATGCGATTCATGCAGTATTCCCACAGGCGGAGATCCAAAGGTGTATTGTGCATCAGATTCGTTATTCTACAAAATTTATCTCTTACAAAGATTTAAAACCCTTTATGGCGGATTTAAAGCTGGTTTACAAAGCTGATACAGAAGATCTTGCACTCACAGCCTTGGAAGATCTGGAAGAAAAATGGGGCAAAAAATACCCTGCTTCCATTGGATCCTGGAGAAATAACTGGACACAATTATCCACATATTTTAAATATCCATCTGAGATACGTAAATTAATATACACTACAAATTCCATCGAAAATTTTAACCGCCAGCTACGCAAGGTTACGAAATCCAAGACTATTTTTCCGACCGATGATGCACTTTTCAAGATGCTCTATCTGGCAATGATGGATGCCACAAAAAAATGGACCGGAAAGGCTTGGGACTGGGGTCTGACACTGGATCAGTTATGCATCTATTTTGGGGATCGGATCCAGCCAGAGGATATCGATTAAGCACAGATTCAATCGCATATCAAGGGTAAATAAACGCCCGATTTTCTCGGGCGCCCTTGACATGCCATAGAATCCATGCTACTAAATAAACAACAGGCTGAACAGCAAAGTATGCCATTCAGCCCATTACATTATATTTTTGTATTCTATAAACCTATGATTTTATCATCAATCTGAGAGGTTTACACAGAATAATTTACACTACCCTTTTCATAACTTACATTTTAAACCACGCAATTACCCGAAACCAGATATTAGAAATCTACGCGACCAGTATACTGGTCATTGATTACATAGTAAGCTGCATCCTCTTCCGGTTTCAGATACATAGTAATTGTTTTTACTGCTACGCCACCCTCTACAGAATTGAACTGTGCAATTGCACGCTCTGTTAATTCAGCCTCATCAAACTCTTTACCAAGATACTGTAATACGATCTTCTTGGTCGGTTTTCTTGTTACTCTTTTCTTAGTCTCTGTTTTTACAGCATCCGCTTTTGCTTTTACTGTTTTCTTTGCTGCTGTAGCTTTTTTCGTTGTAGCAGCTTTTGCTTTTGTAGCTGTCTTCTTTGCAGTTGTTTTTGCTGCTTCTGCAGTTTTCTCAACAGTCTCAGCCGCTTTTTCTACTGCTTTCTCTGCAGTCTCTTTTACTTCTGCTGCTGCCTCAGTAGCTTTCTCTACAGTTTCTTTCGCTGCTTCTTCCGCTTTTGCTACTGTCTCTTTTACAGCTTCTTTTACTTCTACAGCTTTTTCCTCTACAACTGCTTTTGTTGCCTCAACTTTCTGAGCTGCTGTAGTTGTTGCCTTTGTTGTATGTACATTTGATGTCTTTCTTCTTGCCATGATAATTGTCCTCCCTCTGACATTTTCGGCATGTCTGCACGATTGCTGACCAATGCCAATTCATAATACCTGATTTTGGATTTCTGTCGATATTATTTAGAACTATTTCTTCTTATATCGTTTTGAATTGTACACCCATTCCCAGATTCTGTCAACAAATTAACAATTTACTATCTTTTTTCAGATCACCACTCAAATGTCATACACATTATAACAAGGACATCTATATTACTGCTTATTCAACAAGCCATCCAGCACCTCAAAGAAGTTTTCAAATGTTTTTTTACAGCATCCCGGATTTAAAATCTCAATACCTTCTGCACCAAGTCCCATCACAGCAAATGCCATGGCTACCCGGTGATCCTCAAAGGTTTCAATCTTGCAAGGCTGTGGCTTACCCGGATGGATGCACACCCAGTCATCCCCTTCTTCACAGGTGATTCCGGCATTTCTCAGATTCGTTACGATTGCATGCAGCCGATCACATTCCTGCCCGCGGATATGTCCCACATGTGTGATTTTTACCGAAGATGAAGCATATGGCGCGATTGCCGCCAACGTCAATGCCTGATCGGAAAAATCGTTCATATTCACTTCCAGACCTTTTAATCCATCCACTGGACCTGTCAGACGGATTCCATCTGCTTCTTCTGTCAGACTGCATCCCATCTGCTCTAATAGCTTCAGGAATTTCATATCTCCCTGCATGCTGTCCCAGTGTACATGCTTTACTTTTGCACTGCCGCCGCTCATAGCTGCTGCCGCATAAAAGTAACATGCTCCGGATACGTCCGGTTCGATCTGATACTCTGTTTTCTGATAACCATCAAATGGTGCTACTGTATAATCGCAGCCGTCAAATCCTGCTTCCACACCAAATTCCTGCATCATCTTCCTCGTAATACGAATGTAGGAACCATCCTTTTTCTCGCTGGTAATATGGATTCGTATGCCGTGTGGAAACATCGGCGCGATCAGCAAAAATGCACTTAAAAACTGTGTACTTGTGCTGATATCCAGATTCAGCACCGCTTCCTGCTCCAGACTCCGTATCTGCGCTCCTGCTCCCGTGATGCGCACCGGAAGATGCCATGCCTCTCCCAGCCATTCCACGGATGCACCAAGACTGATCAGCGCCTCAAAAAGCGGCTGCATCGGACGTTTCTGCATCTGTTCCGATGCGTTGATCACAAAGGTTCCTTCCGATACGCCCAACATTGCCGTCAGAAAACGTGCTGCGGTTCCCGCACTTCCCACATGAATGGAACCAGCCTGCACCGGAAGGACACCTCCACATCCTTCCAGTTCAACGGTATGTTGTCCTTCATCGATCCGTACATCATATCCCAGTGACTGCAGGGAACTCAAAAAATGTCTGGAATCATCACTGAACAACACACCATGCAGATACACATGACCTTTGCAAAGTGCTGACAGTAATAATGCACGGTTTGTAATACTTTTAGACCCCGGAACCTCTACCGTCCACTGCGCCGGTTTTTTTAATGATCTTACCCTATAACTATCTGCCATTTCCTTCTCCATCCAATTTACTGATTCGCGTCTGTACCGGTTGTATTGCCGTCATTTGTTGTGGAACCGCCAGTAGTATCGCCGGTACTTCCACCCGTATTGTCACCAGAACTATCTCCTTTATTGTCACCGGAAGTATCGCCTGTATTGCCGCCCGTATTATCTCCGGTATTGGAATCGGAAGAATCCGGAATATTGCCTCCATTGATACCATCCGTCTCAGAAGGAATATTTCCATCAATACCTGTATTGTTGTTATTATTCTGATCGCCTTGATTTGTATTATTCTGCGTCTGATCAGCCTGATTTGTTGTGTCGTTCTCTGCCGGTGCACTGGAATCGGAGTCATCAAAATCATAAACCTGATCCTTGCTGCCGGATGAATGCCTTGTGTCCAGATCAAAATCTTTTGCATCCAGACCTTCTGTCATGAAAAGCATCGCTTCTTTCCAAACTTTTGCCGGATAAGAATGTCCCCAGATTTTCTTCGTTGCACGCTGATCGTCATATGCTACATAAACAGAAATCGTATAATACGGTGTATAGCCACAGAACCATCCGACTTTGTTTTTATTTGTTGTACCTGTTTTTCCTGCTGCTTCAACATCAGAAGCGCTGTCCCAGTTCAAATCTTCCGCAGTACCACGCTTTAACACACCAGTCAGAATGTCTGTCATCTGATCTGCTGCAGACTGGCTGTATACACTTTTGCTGGTTGGATCTTCATAAATCTCGTCACCATTGGAATTCAAAATAGAAGAAATACAATCTGTCTGTGTATACTCACCATGATTCTCCAGAGTATAGTATGCATTTGCCATCTCAACGGTATTGACACCGTTTGTCAGACCACCCAGAGCAGCACTCAAATTATAATCATCCGATACTACAATTCTGGAGAAATTCATATCCTCTACATAGGAAAGTCCGACCTTTGGTGTAATCTCATTAAACAGAGAGTACGCACATCCATTGTAACTCTGCTCTACTGCCCGGCGTAAACTGTATTTCGTTCCACCCATTTTCTTAATTTCTGCTGAAGTAGATTTCTTTGCACTGGATACATCAATCTCTGTCAATGTAGAATTTGCTGTATACCCTTCTTCCAATGCCGGTGTATAAACTGCCAGCGGTTTAAAAGAACTTCCCGGCTGCATATAACTCTGGAAACCACGGTTCAGAGAATAGGTCTGCTGAATGGCATCCTGAGAACGTCCACCGATGATTGCTACTACTTTTCCGGTTTCGTTGTCAATGACTGTCATAGCACCCTGCAGTGCATAAATGCCTGTGGATTCATCCACCTCATCATCACTTTCCAGCTGTTCATTCAGAACTTTCTGCAAGCCCTTCTGCGCATCCAGATTCATGGTGGTAGTTACCTTATAACCGCCTGTATACAATTTATGTTTTGCCTGCTTGTATGCTTCGTCATAATAATTGGTGTATGTTTTATAATCCTCATCGTCATCAAAATGATACTGGAATTCAAACCCATCCAGCTTCATCAGATAACGTACTGCACAGTTAATTGCATAAGTTACTTCATAATTATAGAAGTTGTCATCTTCATCACTGACTGATGCTACAGAAATATTCTCTCCTAAAGCAGATTCGCCATCTTCTTTTGTAATATAACCACACTCATACATATCTTCCAGAATCTTATTTCTTCTGGCAATCGCATTTTCACTGTTTCTCAGTGGATTATAGTATTCCGGTCTGTTTGGAATCGCACACAGATATGCTGTCTCGGACAGGGACAGATCATTGACAGACCGTCCAAAATATTTCTGAGACGCATCTTCCACGCCGTAAATACCATTTGCAAAACAACAGCTGTTGCAGTAAAACTCCATAATCTGCTCTTTACTGTATTTTTTGTTCAGTTCCCATGCAATAAAAATCTCTTTGATCTTACGGGATAATGTCTTTTCGTTGGAAAGGAACGTACCACGCGCCAGCTGCTGCGTGATCGTACTTGCACCTTCTGCCACCTGTCCTCTTGACTTGACGTAATTTAAACAGACACGGACAATTCCCTTGAAATCCACACCACTGTTCTTCCAGAAAGTACGATCCTCAACTGCCACAAATGCATTGACTACATCTGCCGGAATCTGATCGTATTCCAGATAAGTGGCATCCACATCTTCTGACAAAGCCGCCAGCTGAGTGCCGTCATCGCTGTAAATATAAGAAGTCTGTGCCAGACGGAACGTCTCCGGTGTACTCTCATCTACCAGTTCCTTTGCCTCTTTCATGCAGCCAAACAGTGTCTGTCCGGTTGCCTTCTTCAGCATCACATTTCCACCGATAAACAGTGCCAGGACCAAAACTGCCAGAATAATGAAAAAATTTCTCAACCGGCGCATGTTGTCTTTTTTCCGGGCTACTTTCAGTCGCTTCTGATACTTTTCTTCCGAAACCGGATTCTTCTTTTGCTGCTGCTTGACATATTTCACATGTGATTTTATTTTCTTTTTCTTCGTTGCCATACATTAACTCCTTTCGGGGATTTTCAGTACTTCGTAAAAATGTGTCTCGTATTACAAGCATGCTAATATGATTTTGCTCATTATTTCGTGATTTCATCACTCAATCACTTCGCCGTTCGCCAAAAGTGATCAAGCTCCCTATGGCTCTCTTGCGCTCATTATATCATAAGCAAAACCGGCTTATGATCAACATTCGCCGGTCGTCAATCATGCAAGCATGTTGACTCTCTTGCGCTCATTATATCATACATTTTCACTGGCGTTTCTTAAGATATCGTGATTTTACTTTTAAAATCATAGGAAAACTTATTTTATCTTATCTCTTTTTATGCGTCTTCACGCGTCAGCTTCTTCACCCACTTATAACTGCGGAAATGGAGGAACGTCGGCAATCCCTTAAATACCTGATCGGACTGGATCATAATAACAACGCCGACAACAGACCAGTGCCACCAGAACGCACTCATGAAGGACAACGGAATAACGATTGCCCAGGTACTGATCATGTTCATCATCATTGTAAATTTTGTATCTCCGCCGCCACGGATGATTCCCATACTTACCGGCATCTGATAGGACATTCCCACCATAATAAAACTCATAACGATGATCAGCTGATCTGCCATCACCAGTGCAGAATCATTCAAGTTGTACAGTGTCAGCAGCGGTTTTCTCAGTAAAAACAGCGCCAGTCCCAATGCCGCACCGATCAGCACATCGATGACTGCCAGTGTACGTGCATCCGATTTGATTCGTTTCATATCTCCACGTCCAACGGCAGAGCCGATCATAACTGCTGAGGAAGATGACATTGCTACAACGATTACCTTCAAATACTGATAAAAGGTAGTAGCTACGGAGTTTGCAGCGATCGCATCAGAAGAAAGATGTCCAAGGATCGCGGTCTGGAACGGTACGGAGATCGCCCACAGCACCTGAGATAACATAACCGGAATCTCTACCTTTGTATAATCCTGACGCAGTGCTGCATCAAATTTCATAAAGTTTTCGCTGAACAATTTTAATTTTTTATCGACTTTCAGCATGTAGATCACAACAATTGCCAGCTCAACAATACGTGCGATCAGTGTTCCGATGGCTGCACCGCGGATTCCAAGCTCCGGTGCGCCAAAACGTCCGAAGATCAATACATAGTTAATGCCAACGTTTACGATCAGGGAAACAATTGAGATATAGAACGAAATCTTTACAGTTTCCACACAACGCAGCGCCGCCATCAGCACGTTTGTAATAATAAACAGCAGGAAAGTATACTTGATGATACCAAGGTAAGATACACCCTCTGCAATGATTTCCGGATCATTGGTAAAAATAGATACCACCTGATGTGACAGGAAGGTGCAGATCAAAATGGTAATAATTCCACAGATCAGTCCCAGTTTTAACGCGATACCAGTCAGTTTCCGAATTGGCTGCATACGCTGCTGTCCCCAGTATTGGGCACCCAACACGACAAATCCCTCTCCGATTCCAAGAGTGATCTGCTGCACCATAAAGAAAATCTGGTTGACCGTCGCTGCGCCGGACAATGCATTCTGGCTGTAACTACCCAGCATAATGTTGTCTGCCATATTGACACTGTATGCCACAATATTCTGTAACGCAACAGTAATCAAAAGCGGAAACAACGTACGGTAAAATGTTTTGTCTTTTGTAAAAAAGCTCTCTTTTGTTTTCTGTCCCATTAATTTATGTACTCCTTTGATACTTCTATTCTGCCCATATTCAAGTCGAACGCACGTGAGACTTGGTGCGTGATTCTGGTCAGC
>NZ_JRFU01000202.1 GCF_003122485.1 Eubacterium ramulus | reverse complement strand
GAGGGTATATAGCTCTTTTAGAGTTTACACAGAATTAATTACAGTCTCTAACCCACAGTTAAATTCCTTATTCAAGCAAGCAACCTTCATACATAATACTTCATTTATCAACGTGCAATCTTTTTTTCATTGCTTCAAATCTTCCAACATACCATGGGATTCGAGTATTTTTGAGTATTTCTTACCTGATGCACAATACAACGCTGATACTCTATTTTAGAAAAGTAACTGCAACAGTTTCTTTAATTTCTGTCGGACCATCTACACAGATAATTAATACATCTTTTACCCAGCGGGGCTTCAGATCATTCATAACAGATACTAATTGTCAGTACTTTTTTCTTTCCATGTTAATGCTCAGAATGATGTAAACTACAAACTTACGGATAATACCATTGCTAGAGACAGAATCCTGCAGGATATTCTTGCTGTAAGAAACCATGATTACAGTAATATGGAAACCACTATTTCGGAGCAAGAACCACCTTGATTGGCTTGTTTACAATTGATAAGAAACTGAGCCAATGTCAAACCCAGAGCCACTTTGCGGGGCATAAGCCGGCTATACATTTGCGAGATTTCTTATATTCTACATAATTGCCAATTGGTTTCCTAATAACCGGACAGTGTAGACTTGCTGACCGAAATATTCACCAACAAACTGCTTTGTCAGTCTCCAATTTGTGGCATATTTTATCTGTTACATCTAAATTAATCCTTGCCAATGTTTCAAATCGATAAATATATTCAATACTCTATGAAATCTGTCATATACTTATTTCTTTCGCATACAAAAAATGATTTTATGATTAATATCTGAAACATCTTTCTAGCATTTTTATAATCTACGGTTCAAATGTAGTCTGACAATCCAGTGGAACATCAATTTCCCTACTTTATAACTATTGTTAACTCTTTTTTGCTTATAACCATTTCGATAATTGTCACTGTTAGAACGCTCAAATTTTCGATAGCCAAAATGTTCATCCATTTCGGATTCCATCAGCGCCTTAATGTTTTCACCAAGAAAGTCTTTCAGTGCATCCTGAAGAATTTCCGCAATTTCATCAAGTAGTTAGTGAATGATATTTTTTCCTTCTGTCATTTGTACACGATGTACTGGTTTCATTTGTTTTGCCAGAATAAAAGGCTCTCCTATGATTTTTATTTTATCATAGAAGAACCTGTTATTAATGAATTTACAGAAAAAATTTCACAGTTTCAAACTAAGTTCTATATTCGAACAACATTTTTAAAATATAACCTATAAATACTCAAGCAAACGATGGTTAAATTGTCTTGAAATCAATTACTCAAATCAAATTTACACTACTACTTTCTATAATTTATAATAAAATTATCATACATGATACTTTTCCTTAATTGAAGAAATAAAAGAAAGAAACTCTTCATTACAATTCTCTTTTGAAATCACTAATCCTTGTATTGCCCCAGACATAATGTAAATATTTGTATCCGTAATCATTATTCTGTGAATTTTATTATATGCTAATTCTGCCATACTTGTGGAGGTCTTATCCTCAAGATATTCATTATAAAACAAATAGTGATGTACACTATTTTGCATTGCCTTATTCGTATTCCATGCACGTTTAACTTCGTTTCTTTGCTTAACAAAACCTGTTAAATAACCCACTAATAATATAAGAATAGCCAAAGCAGTTGGATAATATACGTGTACCTTGATCAATAAAATTGATAAAAGTAATACAATAATTAAACAAACACATGTAAACGTCTTACGTTTATTATTACTCTTTCGAACTACTTTACAAAATCTCTTATATTCATTCCAAGTAACCGTACTATCAATATTGTACAATGCATCCATTTGCATATCCTCCCTTACATAATCAGTGTATGTATTATAATTTATCTTATAGTTATAGTCAACAAGATTTTCAATTCAGCCTATGAGTAAAAGGAAAATTTGTCTAGTATTTAAGTTATTCCACACTTATAAAATTTACATTCAATAATATATTATATTCAAATTTACTAAGTGTATTTGTGCTTTAAATATTAATTTAACAAAAACATAACAAGCAAAAGAACACCAGAACCGGCACTTACCGTAACTGGTGTTCCTTTGTCAGAAACTTATTTTAAAGTTGATTTCACAAACATATTTTTAGCTAACTCCTAATTATAAGCATATGCCAAATTAGCGGCAACTGAGAGCATAGCTGCAGCTGCTGGTGCAGCCGTTCCATATGAACCAACAACAGCTACTACAGCTACAAAGACTACTGCTACCGCCGCGATAGCAACTCCTACCTCTCCCCAATTAATGTCATATGCTTTTTCAAAAGAATACTCTGGTTGAGTTGACGTATCATCTTTCTCATAAGGTTTAAATTTGCATTCCACTTCATAATACTGATAATATTTTGTATCATCATCCTCTCTTACAATTTGCTCTACCTCGTATTTCATCACAAAACAGCCAGTAGAATCCATACCGCCTCTAACAGCAATTGAACCATTTTCTATTGTAGAAACTAATCCCATCATAGTAGTCACAGAATCAAAGCCAATATCGACAGTATATTCATTGCCTAAGCCGCCATATGCCGCCCCCATTACATTAGATACAGATTCACTTACACTACCATTTATTACATCTATTGTAGTAGAAACATTTGCATCTGAACTGTCATCTTTTTTCTTTTCACTAAACGAATATGTAATCTCCATATTTCCAAAATCTGCTGTGTAAGATACATTAAAAAGTAAATCCATATTTGGCAAAAGATTAATTCCGAAATTAGCAAAAAATCTTTTTGCCATCAACACTCTCTCATACATGCTTAGATCTGGCAGAATAGTTGTTTCATTAATCATACTAAAACCTTTATCTCTGCCTGAGAATGCATCTTTATCTAATCCAAATGATGCATTTCCACTTGTAAATGTATATTCATCAAACTGATCAAATGCCCAATTGTCTGGAATTGGATATCCAAGATTTCCACTAAATCCAGTAGACATATCACTGACAAAACTACTTTTAGCAAGATTAGCTGTACATACTTTAGAGCACACATTTCGTGGGCCATAAATTCCTACTTGATAAAAATTTGACTGATTGAAAATCTGATTAATGCCTTTAAAGTAATTTTTCACATATGTAACCTGAGCATCAGTTACATCATAGTCAATAGCAAAATAAATAATGGTTCCCTGAGGAATTCCTAATGCTAATGCTGCTTTATATGCTTTCTTTCCTTCTACAAGTCCCTCTTCTTTCGTATAGCGATCTAAACTCGGTGTTCCCTCCTGAAAAATTGGAAAAATATTTAACCCCGCTGCAAAAATACTTTTAATTTCATCTCGAGTCATTGCTTTTGAAGTTGTTCCTCCTACGGTTCCTGTTAAATATCTTCCAACATATCGATAACCAGCATCATAAAGAGCAGTAGCTTTATTTGAATTCAAGATAGTAGAGCAATCACATGCTGTTGAAGATCTATCTGGATTTCCTTTACTTGTCAACAGAGACATCCAAGTATTTTTATCTCCAATTTTGGTAATAGGTAATGCATACATCCCCTGAAATTCTGTAATAGAATTCTCAAGTTTTGAATCCCATGTATTTAAAAAGGATCCAGTTGAATATCCATTACAAGCCAGCGCGTAACGCATTAACTTTACATATTCTCCAGATGATTTGCTATTTACAATTAATTTTGTAATTTTTGCTGTTGTAGTAGGTCCAAAGTTACCATTTGCCTGTGATGGAGATAATCCTTCCAGAGCCTGTAAAACTTTTACCAATGCTTTATTTAAGGATCTTCCATACACACCATCGCAAGGAATAATTCCCACATAATTAGCATAATTACCGTTCAAAGTCTGCTGAATTGTTCTAATTTCTGATGTTCCACCATATGATGACAAAAGTACAAACTGATCCATAGATAATAATGCTTTCATTAAATCTACTGAAATTGTAGCATTAGCATTTGATAATCCAGCATCTGCCTTCATTTTTTTAATACTACTTGCTACAGAAGATTTAAACTGTTTTGTAATTGCTCCATACACCGCTGAATACCCTTTACACCATAATGCCCCCTGAATGATTGCATAAATGTTATCTTCTTCTGTACTATCTTCAGCCTGCTGACTAATTCCATTTGGAAAACGTGATTTAAACTTAGAAATCGTAGTATTACCAAAATTATCCGCGGTTGATGTAATTCCTAATTCAATCTGTAATGCTCTTGTCAATGCATAAATAGTAGTCCAATTTGTTTTTCCCGCAATTTTTTCATTGTCCAGATTTAAAGAATTATAACCCGTCTTACCACCATATGTTTCATTCAACCACACCTGTGTTTTATAAATCATTTCATCCATTATCTGTCTGCTCCTTTAACTCATTATTATTTTTGCAAGGAGTGGATTGACTTCCACTCCTTATATTTTTATTTTTACTTTTACCAACCGCCATAAAATGCAATTTTATTATATCGAGACCCACTTCTAATGCCAGTGTCCACAAAACCATAATTTCCGCATACTCTTTCCCATCCACTATCTCCCTGATAGTAATCAATAGATTTTAAATACGGATAATTCTCTCCCATGGTGTCGTTATTAGTTGCGACCTGACGACCTGCTGGAATTGTTTTCCAATATTTTCCACTTGGATAATATGCTTTACAATCTTTCCGTAACAAATATGTACTATATTTTGTACCTGAAATTAATACATTATATTTATATGGCCAACTTATACAACTGGTACTCCATCCATCCGGTGGAAAATTAAGATATCCCCATTTAAAATTACCGGATGCATCCAAAAATTTAACATGGTTGAATGCACCATCGCCGCCTGCATCAGAATCATATACATACGCTTCTCTGTCATAAATGTACCCAACAATTGCCGAGGTATCAGATGTTGTAGTTCTTACAGTAAGTGTCTGCCCACTTTTATTAATAAATAATCTGTTTGCCATTAAACATTCCTCCTATAAATTTTTATAAATGATCGATCATCTATAAATAAAAGAGCTATATTACAGTCACTTGTAAACCACCATTTCCATTTTTTCTTGTCTGTTTTTATATATAATGATAAAATCAATTTATAAATCAATCTCTATCGAAAGGAGTATTCAATTTATGAAATTTAAATTTTTCATTATGTCTTTATTACTTAGTTCATCTCTATTAATTGGGTGTGGTTCTACAAAAATAAATTCTGTTCCACTTTCAGACACAGTTTCTTCTTCATCTGAAAATAGCACATCTACTTCAAGCACAAATAACACCCAAAAGTCATTTTATGCTCCAGAAGGATTTTTAAGCCAAACTTGGGATACAGATTTTAACATTACAAAATGCTATATTACAAATAAAGTAATTGGTTCAAATCGCTTCTATATAGATGAAAATCATATATTATGGGGATGTGGACGTAATGAATCTGGACAGTTAGGTATTAATCATCCAGAAGATACAAATAATACTGAAACATATTACACTGATTATAAAAAAATAGCTGAAAATGTTGTTCATGTGGATTGTTCTGTTAATGGATATTTTTTGATATACCTAACAGAAAACGGTGACCTCTATGGTGTCGGAGATAATCTTGATGGAATTCTTTTAAATAATATAGATGCGCAAAACGATCCAGTAGATATACCAATCGGTCAAAATATACAGTATACCCCAAAACTTTTAATGACAGATGTCTCATATGCCAGTGCTGGAATGTATAGCATTGCTGTTCTAAAAAATAATGGTGATGCATATTGGTGGGGACGCACTTACGGTATACATCAAATTGACATTGCAGAAGAGCCGATGGTCTATAATACACCGCATTTAATGCTTTCAAACGTAAAATATGTTTCCTGTGGAGATTGGACTGCTGCTGCAATAACAAATGATAACGAACTTTATACATGGGGAAGCAATTTTTGGGGACAATGTGGAATCCCTACTGAAGATGAATATGTAAAAGAAGCGACAAAAGTATCTGATAATGTCCTAATGGTTTGGTCAGAAACTATGCAATTAAATTCTGTTGTTGATTATTGGGAGCCATATTGGGCTATGACTTATAAGTATACATATGATAATTTATTTATTTTAAAAACGGACAATAATATGTATGCCTGTGGAAAAAACATGGGAAACGAGACTCACTCCATCCAGGTAGTGTAAATTATTCTGTGTAAACCTCTCAGATTGATGATAAAATCA
>NZ_JRFU01000201.1 GCF_003122485.1 Eubacterium ramulus | reverse complement strand
TTAGTGCTCCACGCACTTGAAGCTGGGGAATGCTTATTCTGCGTTCAAATAATGTGTTTCTTTTGCGCTGAATCATGATTTACATCAAACCGTATATGTACATGCCGCCAAGTCCAACGGTCAGCACTGCGCCAAACACAATGCCAAGTCTTGGGGGCAATGGTCTGATTTTTGGCTCCTTCACTGCAAAAATTCCACAGATCAATGCGCCAAGTGCCAGGATCAATCCAATTAATCCCAGACCACCTACTTTATATCCACCTTCACCGGATGCCAGAAACGACTGGATCACCGCGGTACAAAATACCGCCAGCGCCGCCATTGCTGTACAAAAAGACAAAATCCCGGTAGGGGAATGTTTTAAATCCCTCATCCGGGTCTTTCGTGTCCGGCGAAAATATTCTCTTCTGCTGCTTGCCATACGTTGCCTCCTTAATGTTTTTGCTCTTTCAGCCTTCTGGCATCGGCATCCCGGTCCCGCTTGCGCTGCACCAGCGCATAGACCAGATACCCCAACATTCCACCGATTGTATTCAGGAAAATATCGTCCACATCAAAGCAGCCGGTTTTGGTTACAAGCTGAATGCATTCCACACTCAGACTCAGTTCAAAACTCGCCAGTGCTGTGAACCAGAATTTCCGTTTTTTTCTGCCCAGGATCGGGACCAAAAAACCAAATGGCATAAAAATGGCAATATTCCCAAATAAATTGGAAATCACTGCCACCGGTCCCAGAAGATCCGCATATACAATAAATCTCCGGATCTCCCTGAACGGAATCACATTGTAATGATAACTGCGCTCAATTCCGACCCGGTCCAGCATATCCGCAAAAAACAGGAAGTACACCAGACCGGCGATATACAGCGCAAACAATACTCTGCATAAAAGTCGAATTTGTTTTTTATGATTATTTATAAACATTGCCGCAATGCTTATTTTGCGCCATACTGCTCATAATATGCGTCAATGGCAGCTTTTAATGTATCATCGATGACCACTTTGCCATTGCACTCACGGTTGTACAGATGCTCAACCACCTCTGCCATAGTTACGATAGCATTTGTCTCGAAACCGTACAGATCTTTTACTTCCTCAAGAGCGCATTTCTTGCCGCCTTTTCCAACTTCCATACGATCCAGAGAAACCATCAGACCAACGATTTCTACGTTTGCAGCTTCACGTACCTTCGGAACCGTCTCTTCCATGGATTTTCCGGAAGTGGTAACATCCTCGATCATAACGACACGATCGCCGTCTTTCAAAGTACTTCCAAGGAATTTTCCTTTGTCTGCACCGTGGTCTTTTGTTTCTTTACGATCTGAGCAGTAACGAACCTCTTTTCCGTATAACTCGCTGTATGCAATAGCTGTTACAACGCTGATCGGGATTCCTTTGTAAGCCGGTCCGAATAATACATCGAAATCATCCCCGTATTTATCATGAATTGCTTTTGCATAATACTCACCAAGTCTCTTTAACTGAGAACCAGTCACATAAGCGCCTGCATTCATAAAAAATGGAGATTTTCTGCCGCTTTTCAGGGTAAACTCTCCAAATTTTAAAACATCACTTTCTACCATAAATTCGATAAACTCCTGTTTGTAAGCTTCCATTCTGCTGTTTCCTCCTTATTTTAAGCCATTTCTGGGATTTTCCTTTTTCTATTTTAGGTGCTACTGTACCACTACTGTGCCATTTTTCATTTACCCTACATGCCGTTTACGTTCAAACTGTTCCAAACTGTCGAACAACATATCTGCCGTAACATGCATGTATAAATCTGTTGTAAGCTGTAACTGAGAATGTCCCAGTATCTGAGATACTGTTTTAAGCGGTATATTAGCTTCCAACCACCTTGTTGCAAATGTATGCCTGAAACAATGTGGTGTAACTCTCTCAAAAATCAAATCCGGATTATGTTTATGTATTTTACGCATTATGCCTTCTATACATTCACCTACAAGAAATTGTGTTGTTGGTTTATTGTTTTTAGTAACAAACACAAGATCCTCATAACCTTCTAACGGTTCTTTGCCCTGATTCACAATTCGTTTCTTTTTAAAAGACTGTTGGTGTAATGCGTCAATCGCAATAGCTGTCAATGGTATATCCCTTAATCCTTTATTTGTCTTCGTTGGATGCATCTGAAATACATATTTTCCATTTTTAGAAAAATATGTCAGAGAATGTCTTACATGAATTACTTTTTTCTTGAAGTCAATATCTTTCCACTGTAATCCAGCAAGTTCGCCAAGTCGCATCCCCGTTTCCAGAGCAACTATAAACAGATAATAATATATTGTATTTTCAGCTTCTTTTAAGAAAATCTCCTGTTCCTCAACAGTCAAAACACGCCTCGTTTTCTTCTCTTCTCTGGTAATATCAGTATTTATCTGCTTTGCAATATTTTTGACGATCAAATCTGATGCATATGCCTTTTCAAGCATATCAACCAAAACTTTTTTACTATTTTTTCTTTGGTTATCTGTTTCCAAATTATTAATAGCATCCTGCATTACCATCAAATTCAGCTTATTCAATTTCCGCCACCCCAATGCATCTTTCACACGCTTATAATGTCTGGTATAAGTATCTTTTGTATTATCTCTACAATTTTTTTTACAAATTGAAATCCACTTATCAAACCATTCATCCAAAGTCATATTACTATGAACAACATTTATTGCAGCATCATCTTCCTGCCGTGCAATTCGCAATTTTTTTTGGATTCCATTATAAGTAGGATCTGAAATTGATTGTCTTTTACCGAACCTATTTGTAAATCTTGCTATATATAACCCGTCTTCTTTTCTTTGACTTATTCCCTTTCCCAGTTCTTTTCCATTTAACGATTTTCCCACACCTATCAAGTCCTTTCTGATTAATTAAGTAAACCAAAAAGTATTGCATAGATATAAAATAGTATACTATGCAATACCTCATTTTTCAACTAACAGCCATAAAATTCTATTTGGTTTTTCTTTTTTTCTTTTTATTTTTATGTAGCTTCTCTTTCAATCCATGCATCTAACTTTCGCTTATCTGCATACCATCGATTCCCTATTCTTATTCCAAATCCATTACATCCTCTAACAAGTTCCCTTGCTTTTGTCTCGCCTATGCCAAGGTATTCACAGATTTCCTTAATATTTAAAAGTTTTTTATCCATAATGCTATTGCTCCTAAACATTTCTAGTGTATTTATTATTAGATCTTGACATCTTACTTTTTTTACATTCAAAGCCTTCTACTAAAATCAGGCATATAGAAATCACATATTCCCGTTCAACAGGTTTCAGGTTTTTCAATTTCCGTTCCAAGATCAAGATCTCTTCATCCGTACTTTGCCTTTCCTTTTGTATGCCTAGCAGACTATTCGGATCCACACCGTACTTTGAAACAATCTTCATCATAAGTTGCATACTCATATGATGCCTTCCCTGCTCAATCTGAGAATAGTGTGTATAACTAATGCCAAGACTCTCTGCCATATCATTTTGTGTATAACCATATTTTTTTCCGATATTGCGCAAAGAATCTCCTACTGCATAAATGTTATAGATCATCTTCTACCTCTTCCATTCGATAAATTTGTAATATTCTAATTCTTATCTCCACCAATCCTTTCCAGCATTTTGCCATGTGTATACATCAGCAATGGCACCTGTCCCATCGTGCCTGCATTCCTATGTATATGCGTTATTACTTCTTTCACTAATCGTTTATCAGCTCAGTGCTATACAAAAGAATCTGGTAAAATTTTCAACTTTTTATTTCACTATATATTTGTATAAGCCTCTTCACCCACACAATTTATGAAGGAGCGTTTCTATAAAATGATCCTCAGCATCACAACCATGCCAGAAGGGACAGCTGACATATCGGTGCAGTTCATTTCATAGAACCCCTGATTACAGAAGGAGGATTTATCACATGACACAAGAAGAATTTAACGATGTATTTGAAATTCAAATGAAAAAGTGTTCGGATATTCTTACTCACAAAAAGAAAGAATACACCGGCGATAACACAGACAGACTCAGTGCATTCAAGATGGCTGCCGCTTTACAGAATTGTGATCCAAAAGCGGCTCTGGCAGGTATGATATCAAAACATGTCGTATCCATATATGATATGTGCTATTCTAATCTGCTTCATTTTGAATTGGAGCAATGGGACGAAAAAATCACTGACAGCATCAATTACCTGATCCTGCTGAAAGCACTTGTAAAGGAGGAACATGCCTATGAATCACATTGAAACAACTATCCTGAACTGTTACGGCATTCAGGAAGCAGAACAGAATATGGTTTTCGCGGCCAGGCTCACGCAACGCGGCCATACGATCCGCAACATGGAAGATCTGATGGATCTTTATCATCAGACCTATAGCAAAGAAACAGTAGAGCATATTGCCGGACTTCCACATCCAACTGTACAGAAATTTATGGTCATCACTGTTGCTGTGGTTGGAGCAAGCAGACGTTTTCTGACACAGATTACAAGACATCAGAATGAAGTAAAATATATGAGTGCTTCCCTGCAGTACAGCAATTATTCAGGACATGCAGCATTTGCAATTCCCTATGAAATTCTGAAAGCAGAAAACAGCATTCAGGAACTTTACACAAAAAGCTGCCAGTCTGATCTCAATAATTATGAAAAACTCTGCGCTGCTGGAATCAGTCATGATGCTGCTGGATATGCGACACCACAGGGATTGCGAAATGTCCTGATTATCAGTGCAACACCTTACCAGTGGAAACATATGATCGGTCAGAGAACCTGCAGAAGAAATACAGATGAGACACGTATCGTTATGCTCCAGATCTGGGAAAAATTATATCGGTTGAGTCCTATCCTTTTTGCCCCGGATCTGACCGGACCTTTTTGCCAGAGGAGTTCCTGTCTGGAAAAGCAAATGTCCTGCAACAGATCTATTCCAAAAATCTGGACGCCCGATAAAATCCTGCAGTCGGACTATCCACTGCTTGTACAAAAAAGAGGTGAATCATCATGAAAATTAAACTCATTGACTTTGGTCTGAAAAAAGATCATCATCCTTTCCGGCCACACGAAAATGATGCCGGTGCAGATGTATTCATGCCTTATGACTGCACCTTAAAACCAGGGGAAATTGCAAGAATCCCTCTTGGCTTTGGACTGATCATTCCAGACGGATATGCCGGATATGTTTTCCCCAGAAGTAGCATGGCAGTAAAAGGTCTTGTCTGCGAACTTCCACCGATTGATTCCGGATATCGGGGTGAAATTCATGCGATCATCAGCAATGTAAGTACATCTATCCAGATTATTCCAAAAGACACACGCGTCGGTCAGCTAGTGATCACACCTGTGGTAATTGCGGATTTCGTATTAGAGCTTGGCACAGAACGTGGGACAGGTGCATTTGGAAGCACCGGGCAATAAAATACCAGATTTTTCTGATCATATTAAAATAAGGCATCGGTTTCTTCCGGTGCCTTTCAATTTGTTCTTCTATGTTTTTTCTATTTTTTATTCAATCTCTTTTGTATAATTCTCTGTACCTACACGTTTTATGAAAGGGTATATCTCTTCAAGAGCAAGATCCACTTAGGTATTACCTTAACCCATTTTCATGGTTTCGGTCCTACTTCTAAGTCGCTATCTTGATGGGGATTACGTTTCCCCATACCCTCGTTTAGCACCCAAGGTGCGTATCTGGCTTCCACAGTAAATGTGGTCGCAACACTGAATCTTTATCAGACGGGACAGCCGATATTTCAGTGGATTTTAAAAATATCTATTAATGTTGAGAAAGGGATACTATGACTGTAAGGAATAAGCAAAATCACTTAAAATATAAAAATGTTATCACCATCAAACTTACAGATATTGAATTAAATATTGTAAATCGTACTGCATCTATGGCTGGATTATCACGATCAGAATATATTCGACAGTTAATCCTAAATGGAACCGTTCCTGTTACATATGAGATCGTTGCAGACATGGACGATTTGAAAAAGCTTGTTAGCGAATATGGAAAAATCGGCTCCAATCTGAATCAGATAGCAAAATATTTTAATACCGGCGGTATGCGCGCTCTTTCTATTGAAGATGAAATCCACCAGTGTATTGCAGATCTTTTCAAATTAAGGAAAAAAGTTTTGGAAATGGCAGGTGATACAAATGGCGGTTCTTAAACATATCAAAAGCAGAAATGCGAATTATTCAGATGCGATAGATTATCTGCTTTTTCAGCATGATGAAAATACTGGGAAAAAGATCCTTGATGAATCCGGCAGACCAATCCTCCGGGAAGCATATTACATCGATGGTCTTTTATGTACCCCAGAATCTTTTGACAAGGAATGTGAGATCACCAACAAGATCTTTCGTAAAAATCAAAAAGCTTCTGATATTAAAAGCCATCATTACATTATAAGTTACGATCCTACTGATGTGGAAGAATGTGGTCTGACAGGCGAAAAAGCACAAGCCCTCAGTCTGGCTCTTGCGAAGAAAATATTTCCGGGATACCAGGCTCTTGTCGTCACACATACAGACGGACACAACAATTCTGGGAATATTCATACTCATATCGTTATCAACAGCGTGCGGAAATATACGGCAGAAAGATCTCCCTATATGTCACAGCCCCACGATCATGAAGCTGGATATAAGCATAGAGCCACCGATAAATTCACCAAATATTTCAAAAAGGAAATTATGGATATGTGCCAAGAACATGGATTGCACCAGATAGACCTGCTCTCCCCGGCTGAGAAAAAAATCACAGATAAAGAATACCGGTTGCAGAAATCCGGTCAGAAAAAACTTGATAAGATAAATCAGGAAATTATTGATTCTGGATTAAAACCAGCATCTGAAAAATTTCAAACACAGAAACAATATCTCAGAGATGCCATTGATGAATGTGCCCCTGTCTGTAAAAATTTTGAAGAATTTCAGTCTGTACTTTTTGAAAAATACCAGATATCTGTTACTGATCACCGGGGCCGTTACAGTTACCTGCACCCAGAACGTAATAAACGGATTACTGAGCGTACGCTCGGAACACGATACGGAAAAGAACACTTGAAACAGGTATTTCTTCAAAAAGACCCGCTGTCTATTATTTTTGTAAAATCACATTTGCGCCTGGTTGTAGATCTGCAAGCAAATATAAAAGCAATGCAGAATCCAGCTTATGCAAATAAAGTAAAAATCACAAATTTAAAACAGATGGCAAATACGATCATCTATCTGCAAAAACATGACATAGACAACAGGACTTCCCTTGAATCTGCTTATGCTGCTTCCTTTATGCAACAGCAAAAAGCACAGGATCAGGTCACGAATCTATCCTTACAGATAAAAGATCTAAACAAACAAATTCGTTATACCGGGCAGTATCTGACCTACAAAAAAGTATACGCTACCTTTTTAAATTCCAAAAACAAAGGACTTTACCGAAAAAATCATACTTCCGAAATCCAGGCATATGAGTTTGCCAGAGATTGGTTAAACCAGAATTTATCAGGAAATACCATACCTTCCCTTAAGAAATTATATGAGAAAAAATCCAGTCTGCAAATTTCTTTAGATGCCTACAAAGATATACTCTCTGATTGTAAAAGTCAGGTACTTGAACTGGATATTGTCCGGCACAATGTAGATTCTATTTTGCAGCATCAAATGCCAAGTTATCTCAAAAGCCACAATACTGAATTATAGAATTCACATCAATTACTTTGAAGTATAAAAAAGGATATCAATCAATTTTTATGCTTACATAATTTCGATAGATATCCTTCTTAAAAATCATCTTCTATACCTTTTATTCACACAAAGAATCGCTAAAACTGAAGCTACCATTATACCTCCCCATAAAAAAACCTGATTAGTATCACCAGTCTTTACACGATGGATCAGTTGCACAACCGGGTTTTCTATACTGGTCGTTCCTTCCTGTTGCTCCTTGGTATGATTCAGTGTCTGTCCCGGTTCATCCGTCGTTGTATCATTTGGTATCGGCTCTGGTTCTGGTTCTGGATCTGGTCCGACCGGATGACCTTCATGGGAGATCCATTCTGCCTTTGGTTCCACATCTACATCATATTCAAACTTACCACTGATTTCTGACGGGATTCGTACTAAAAATGGTTCTGAATCAAATACATCCACACCTTCCGTAACATCCCCTATTTCAGCTAACAGATACATTCCTTCTGCAAGATCAAGGAAATGTGTATGTCCGTTACTGTCTGTCGTATGGATAATTCCTGTTATATTGTGATCTTTTGCATATTGGAACAGTTGTTTTGCCTGCTTCTCTCTGGCTTCGGAACTGGTATCATCCAGGGAAACACCACACTTGGCAAACTCATCTCGCCAGACCATCATTCCGTTATCCATATATTGAATCGGAAATATTTCAAATTTCGCCCCTGAAAGAAGTACATCATCAATATCGTCAGTCCTTCCTTTAAAATCAATTTCAATATTTCCTGTTCTAGGTGCTGCAAAGCATTCATCACTTTGCAAAATCAGCATACAGCAGACCAGCAAAAAGATAACTACCAAAACTGTATTAAACTTTTTTGTTCTAGTTCTCATTTTCACGTTATTTCGCTCTCCTTTGCTTTCTGCTTTTTGCATTATAAACGATTGCTCCAATCAAAATGATAAAAATAATAATCAATGTGATAATCAAGACTTTTGCGATCATGGATAATTTTGGTCTGATGTTTCCATCTGGCTCTTTCGCGGTTGCCTCCTCATATGGGATTCGATGTCCTCTTACCAAAAGCCTGTGTGTATTGATAGCAAACGGTGTGCAGGTAACCAACGTTGCATAATCTTCCCCTGACACAATGGATAACTCTTCTGTATCCTGTGGAAGCACCGTTAAAATCTGATCTACTTCATAAGCCAATGTTTCATCCAAGACTTTGATATAAAAAATATCCCCCATCTCCATCTTATCCAGATTCGTAAATAATGTTTTATCCGGCAAGCCCCTGTGGCCGGTCAATACCGTATGGGTGCTCTCCCCACCGACCGGAAGGGATGTTCCCTGAAAATGTCCTACGCCAGCCTGCAAAACGGATTCTGACGTACCATGATAAATTGGCAGTTCCAGATTAATCTTTGGGATTTTCAGATATCCCATCATACCGGAACCATTGACGTTCAATAAACTTTCATACCGTTCATCAATTTCTGGTTCTGTCTGTGAAAAAGGATCGATCAAGTCAATATTTCCAAGCATCTCCTGATTATAGGCTCTTGCATCTTCCAACATCTGCTCTTTTTCTGCTTTGCTTAACTTTACGCTGGCTTCATCATAATCAGAAATAACTTTAGAGCCATTCTTCTCATTTAAATAACTGCTATAAGTCGGATATAACAATACGGCGCATGCAACCAAAAGCACGATCAGTCGAATAATATCCTTGACAGTGATCTTTCTTTTTCTCTTACCTTTCATTGCATCCTCCCTGTTGTCATATCCGGAACCGCGGCTATTCCACACTGGGAATAACCGCTTGTTCCAAATACTTTTCTGTATGAAAAAATCAATTACAGATTTGCTTTTCTTTTATCACGCATAAAGCTTACAACTACTCCAAATACAAGGATTGCTGCAACAATACCAAATGCGATTGCTCCTCTGCCACCAGTTGACGGAAGAAGGGAACCAGTACTGTTTTCAATGTCGATGATTTTATCTTCTTCTGTATCCACACCCTGTTTATTTGGAGTTGAAACAGTATAATCTGTATCACCTGTTTTTTTAATTGTTACTTTTACAGGTGCAGCCAGTTTATTATAGCCATCCGGAGCCTGAGTCTCTTCCAGATAATAAACACCCGCTTTTAAACCATTGATATGTAAATTGTAATCCTTTTCGTCAATACCAGATCCTACTGTAATAACATCTGTGATCGCATCTGTGGCATTCTGATCCTCCGCATAGGTATATTTACCATTTGCATCTGTATCTTTTGTCACCTTAATAACATTTGTTTTATCAATAGTTCCATCTTCATTTGCACCATATAATGTAAAGTGTGCATCTGCTAACATTGTACTATGAGTATCGGTTTTCTTAACATCTAATGGATAAGTAGGTGTAACAACTTCATGAGGTTTTGTTGTTCCTGTTTTCTCATCTCCAGGATTATTACTATACTCTAATGAAGCGCTATTTTTTGTTTCAACAACAGCATCTTTATTTACAGTTGCCTGATATGTTACTTCAATTTCCTGTCCTGCAGTAGCTGCCTGTACTTTTTGGGATAAGTCAAGAAGCATTGTTCTTGTTGCAGTATCAGAAACATTTCCATCACTGCCAACAAAATCTGCTGTTGTTACATCTGCGACTTCTGTTCCATTAATTTTAACGCTTACTTTTACTTTTGTTCCATTATCATTGGTTACAAAATCAAGGCCATCTGTTAATGTATCGTGAATTTTATATACATAATTATCATAGCCTGTCATATCCGGAACAGTTCCTTTGATTGTATATGTTACAGTCTGTCCTACATGAACTGTCTCAGCATCTTTATCTGCTGTTTTTGTGATATCCGGTGCTTCTGATTTCAAAGCGACCGCATTATGTGTTGCATCCACAGTTAATAAAGAAGCCTGAATGCTGTTTACGCTTCCTACACATACTAAATAATAACCATACTCTAATCCTGTAAACTGATAGTCTGTTTTTGTCTCATCTATAATTTTTCCAGAATCTTTTGTTGCAGCTACTTTATTTTTTAAAGCATACTTTCTAAAAGCATTAGCGAAATTCTGTACTTCTTTAGCATTATCAGATCCAAGACTACTTACAGCATTTTCAATTTCTTCATCGGTAGAATCTTCAGTGATTTTATCATTATTCAATGCAGACACGATTGCTTTTTTATATCCATCAGTTGTATTCACAGTGTATGCATAATGAGCATTTTCATCGGAACCAGACTCTGTTACATCAAATAATTTGTACAGATAAATAGTCTGATCTTTCAGTGTCTGTGCTGGTGTCGTTCCTGATTTCACACTAACTGTAAGTGTTCCTTTTCCAGTAGTTGTTTTTCCTTCGTCGGCAAATGCCGTTACTGCCATTGCCAGTGTCATGACTGCTGCCAGTAATACTGCCATGATTTTTTTCATCTTTTTCATAGCTTTCTCCTTCTTTCTTTCGAAAATAACGTTTTTATAGCTGTTCTGCTTTTTTGTTTTCCTTACACTTCTTCATTCGCATTGCAAGATAAACTCCAAAAAGCAGGATACCTATCAAGTAAATAAAGTATCTACCATTTCCACCTGTATCTGGCAGAATGGAAAAATGTCTGTTGGCTATCGTAAACGTAAATCCATCATCCGATGTAGTTATCGTTGTTGCATAACCATCTACCTTTGCTTCCGTAATGGAATAGGTATAATAGTGAACGGTTCCATCATCATCGGCCTTATATGCCGGTAATCCACTGATCACTTCCTTCCAAGTTGTATTATCTACGGAACCATTTATAGTGTAACTCTCGTACCCAGAAACTGGTTCTGTCTGTTCCTGGTTGTTACTGTCTGTCCAGGTACGAGATATTGTTACCGTTATGTTGTCTGGTCTTAGCTTACTTGCATTGTTCAAGTCCTTCCAGACTTTGTTAATGGTCAGGTTCACCAGTTTATCGCATGGATCCTGTGACTCTGACGGTTCTGGTGTATCACTTCCACCTGAATTTAGGTAAGTCTGTGTATCTGCCATCAAGACCGCTTTTGCAGAAGATTCATAGGCATCCAGTGAAGCCGTCTGTGTTCCAGTATCACTCTCCAACTTTGCATCTTTTAATGTGTCATAACTTTCCACCTGTTGCATATGTGCAATGGAGAAAATACTCCATCCACTGGATATATCTTTTTCAAAGCTGCTGTTCAGAATCGCCGCATTTTTCTTGATTTCATCCAACGCTGCATCTGCTTTTCGATAAATACGGTAGATATTGTTTTCGCCTTCCACATTTTTCTTTGTATTAAAACCGTATACTGAACTAAGGTCACTCTTACCACTGAACGGTCCAACCAGATCAGAAGTTCCGCGAACCACATCGCAATAATACATGTTGTTATCCTGCAATAGTCCTTCATCGTTATAACCGACAAATCCGCCACTCCGTCCTGATTTTCCGGTACCATCCGCATCATTAGAAGCTCCTCCAGCATACACATCATAGCCGTTGGCAATTCCAAACACCTTACTGTCTGTAATCTTTGTACGGTTTGCCTTAATCAGACTGATGCTGATTGTTGATTCCGTATCACTATCTGATCCAATGATGCCATCACTGTTACATGGCAGTTTAATCGTGGAATCACCAATCGTAATGATTGCAAAATCTGTTTCATCCGGATTTGTATCCGATTTTTTTGCCAGTGCAACGGAAATATCTAATCCCAAAAGATTTACATGTAATAAATTTCCATCGTACAGAGCCTGGATTTTAATGATACCAAGATTAATATTCAATAAATTAGATTCCTGGATCTTATCCAGATACAAGGCTTTTACCAACTGATTTAAAATAGTGACAAGTGCCTTCACAACAGTGGAATCCAATTTGATATCTGCCAGATATTCAAAACTTGTCCTGCCGACAAAGCCACCTGCTGTTCCCTGAGAAGCAACCTGCTTCAATCCGGCTTTCTGATCGGTTTCATCCCCAGCACTGCAGCCTGACATTCTTGCCAGATTTGCATATCCGATAAATCCTCCGGAAATCGGTTCTTCGCCGCCGGCACTTGCTACTGTATAGCCACCCATAATACCGGATACACTGCTGTCGTCCACATGGGAACCGAACACATCCAGGACACCAAGGGCACCTCCAAGCAGTTGTCCCATATTGTCACCAAGCACATCCAACTTGCTCACATCAACGACTCCGCTCTTTCCGGAATATCCGATAAATCCTCCTGTACTGTTTAATCCAGTCACATCACTTAAATCACTTACGGTACTGCCTTTTACAGAACTGTTTAATAACGCTCCGCCAAATCCACCTGCATTTCCACTGTATGTTACATGATCATTCTGACCGGATTTCGTTGCAGTATTTGCCTTAACACTTATTCCGGCATCCTTACTTCCACTGACTGATCCGTAATATACATAACTTCTGAATGCATCCAGTACATCGATCTGACCAAGCTTTAACAAATATCTCAAGATAGATGTCTCATTTCCTGCCGATACCTGAACCCCGGCATCCACATCCGCAATGCCAAAGCATCCTCCGGCATATTCACCACCTATAACGGACCGGATTCCAGATGCTGAGATTCCTGCCTCTTTAGTATCTTTCTTTCCAAGCACTGTTCCGGAAAGGCTTCCTGCAAATCCGCCTGCCGCCGTTGCATAGGCGGTATTATTTGTTCCGTTATCGTAAGCTCCATTAACGATAATGCCCCAGTCATCCCAAGAAGAGACATCCGCATACCGTATCGTTGCAACTGTCGCATCCAGGACTTTGATCATATCTGCCGGTGCTTTGATTAGACTGTTTAGCAACTTGCTTAATAAATCTTCCCCGGCAGTAGTATTCACTGATGCCACACTACCCGGTTTCGCATTTCCAACAAAGCCGCCTACATAATTTGTTCCATCTACACGCCGTAGCTTTATAATCTGACAGGCATCCGTTTCATTTCCCCAGATCTGACCTCCGATCATGCGACCAATATAGCCGCCAGCATAACCACAGGTTCCCCTGGAATCCGTTCCATTGGACTGTACAGATAACCCACTCTGATATCCTTCTACGGAGGACTGTTTGATTACCGGAACGAATACATCCAGAACATTTAACATCTGTCCCAACTCCAGGTTTAATCCAAGGATGCTGACTGTTCCAAGATTAGCAGCCCCACCATTGACCATTTCTCCGGCAAATCCTCCGGCACATCGAAGTGCCCTGACTGCTTTCGTCTGATATGCCTGACCATTGGTGATTGTTCCGGTATGCATAGAACCAACATAACCGCCTGCTGCTCCACCTTCCGCTATGGTTGTTTTATCCTTATATTGGCTTCTTCCTGCCACGACTGTATAGCCGTATTCATATTTTCCAAGGATTGCATCTAATGCATCCTGACTATTTACCGTTCCTTTTTTCGCTAAATCACTTCCATAACCGCCATATTTTCCAACGTACTGTACCCAGGAATTCCAGGACTGATAATCCATCTTGGCAAGCGGTCCATACACCGCCGTATTTTCTTCTGTCGGATATACAATACTTAAAGCTCCTAAAAGATTATCCGCTTTTACCAGTCCCCATAATAAGGAAAGACTTCCGGCACTTGCCGTATCTGCTGCCTCCATCAATCCGGTAAATCCTCCGGCAATTTCTGCTCCGTAAACGGATCGGATACGGACTGCTTCACAGATACTTGTCGGTCCGGTATAATCCTGCCCTTTCCATTTCTTTGTATTATTACCCCAGATATGTCCGCCTTCGTTATGTCCTACATAACCACCAGCCAGACCTCTCTGCAATTCTGTTGTCGATACTGCTTCTGCCCGGACTGCTCCGCCACATGGAATGCAGGTGGTAGAACTGTTTCGGATTGTCGGCACAAAATCCTGTGCAACCGATGCCAATGTATCTTTTACACTGACCAATCCATCCAGAATGCTTGCATCTCCAAGGACACTCGCCACATTTCCAGGTTCCAGATCTCCTACATAGCCTCCTGCTGTAATCTGTCCTACTACATAGGAAAAATTATAAGCATTGGAATCCTGGATGTGTCCCCCGGATATTTTTCCGGCAAATCCTCCGGCATCTCCAAGAACATCATCTGCCGTTGCATCCGATTCTGTATTTTTAAAGGATGCCTTTACTGCAAATCCACCTGTGTTTCCGGTTACATTGGAATGTTCTACCGTAGATACCACTACATTTAAAGCATCCAACACGTCATTGATTCCGATTGCTGTTCCAAGAACACTCAATCCTTTTCCGACAGATGCCGCCGAACCGATATCCATATAGCCAATATAGCCGCCTGCATATCTTGCTCCTGTCACAGCATACGTACTCTGTTTTGTATCAAAGTAACTGGAACCATCCGTTGTCTCTAAATCTTTTGGTGCCTCTACCTTTGTATGCTTCAGATTCGACACATCACAATTACTTATCTGAACACCACTGCCATACCCGATATAGCCACCGGCACTTCCAGAATTACTATCATCCGATCGAACCGCATCTGCAGAAACTCTAAATCCATCCTCCGATTTGACTCCGGCATAGGAAATTTCCGGAATGTATGCATTGATCAGATTAAGCAGTTCGCCAATATTGATGTTCAGTCCATTGATGCTTCCAAGAATACTGATTCCTTTTCCCGCATCTGCTAGGGCTCCCGAATATACATTTCCACCAAACCCTCCGGCATAGGATTGTCCGTTGACATAATCCAGATTATAAACAGCGTAATAATTACCTTCTCCTGCAGCCTGATTATCGACGGTTCCACTCTGGAAATCTCCAGCAAATCCTCCGGCAATATCTGCAGCTACGCCACCACCAGTTACATAGGTAACAGTGCATTCTGTATAAGAAGGAATCAGGTATTTCACTGCATTTACTAATCCATTTGCTTCAATCAGTGCTTTTACAGATGTCTCATCACCGACTTCAGCAAGTCCGCCAGTCTTTGAAATACCAACAAATCCTCCGGCAGAACCACCGTTCTCTGTCGCAGTTACTGATTTCAATGCCTGAACCTGACAGTTTTCAATTTTTGTGCTGTTGCTACGGGCAGCAAATCCGGATGCAGCATATTCAACGGTTGAATTATCGCTCCTGCTTCCAGTCGCTTCAACACTGAATCCGTCCGCAATTCCGCTAACTGTTGCATCTGTCACTTTAACTTCTACCGCCTGTCCCAGGGACAAAAGGTTGCTGAGCTTCAATACATAATTCAGACCCAGAAGGTTTACAGTTAAGCCACCATCTGTACCAGCCAGATCACCAGGACCAGCTAGGCCGATGAATCCGCCTGCCATATTGTTTCCTTTGACTTCTGCAAGATTCGAAACCGAAGTATTTGCAATGCTTCCTCCGATGGCTTCTCCGATTGCACCACCGATCCGCTCTCCGCTTCCAGAAATTTCTAATCCATTTTCTGCTCCATTCAGTGTTACTTCATCCACCGTAAATGCAAGATAAGAAGCCACACCTAAGGTTGTATTTAACAGACCTGCTACACTTGCCGTTCCAATAGAACCAGCAATACCACCCACACAGTCTTTTCCGCGGATAGATAGGGCACCCTGCAGCGAAGTTGTCTTTGCCTCTATATTTATGGTATATATACCGTTCTTCCAATAGGATACTTTTTTCAGATAATCTGCACTGGAAGCAGTAATATAGGCTCCATCGCCTCTTCCTGTAATTCCACCTACATAATCTACTCCCTCCAGTTTTAAAGGTGCATTTATCTGGCATCCTAAAATATAGGAAGGATTAACACCAGCCAGGGATAACAGTGAGGTCGTTGCCCCCGGATTACTACTGAGCAGTTTTACGACCAGGTCAACCACACCACCAAGCAGATTGTCCTTTGTATCTCCTTTTCCAAGGTTTGCTCCCCATCCAAGTGTCGCAATTCCGGCAAATCCTCCGGCATTATTACCACTTGCAGTAATATCAAATTGCTTTGCTACTGCCACTGTATCATTTACAGCACTGGTATTTGCCATTGCTCCTGCAAAACCGCCAACATAAATAGTTCCCGTAACTGTGATATTCTCTCCAGATAAAGAACAATCATAGAGTAAGCTTTCTGGATTCATGCCCGGCAGTTTCGTTTCAATATCCAAGGCTCCGGAAAGAGTTCCTTCTATAACGTCATCCCTTGCCAGCCCTACAAATCCACCTGCATACTCCTTTGCCACAACACTATAATTACTGTCTGTAATATGACAGTTATCCACAATGGCTCCAATCTGTTGTCCGATTAGGCCACCGACATAGTCTTTTGCTTCTGTTCCAATTTCACCAGATAATCCTGATATCGTACAGTTCTCAATTTTTGCATTGATATAAGATGTTGGAATCAGTTTATCCACCGGAATTGCATTTCCAAGCAGGATTGTGATCAGATCACCAAGTCCGAGTCCTGGGATTACATTTAAAATATTTGCTAGAACCGTTGCTGTACCACCCAGTGCTTTTGATAATCCATCATACTGTGTCTTACCTGAAACATACCCAACCAGACCACCGGTATCATCATTCTGACTATATACTGATACTGTACCAGTCAGCTCACATCCAGAAATTTCTACCTGACCTATAACACGACCTGCAAGGGCACCTGTTGCTAATGCAGACGGATCATCCTTTCTGGCATTTAAGACATTCGATAATGTTTCTTTCAATCCGGCATTAACTGAACCAAATGTGAGCAGCCACGTTAAACCGTCAAGTAATGCACCCAATGTATATCCAAGCGTCGTAGTTAATCCACTAACCAACGTCTGGTTAAACTTTGTCTTTGTCGATTGGTTATCTACGGTAATATTTTCAAATTTTAAATTTGAAACTTTTACAAGTCCTTTGCTGATACCAATGTCATCTGTACTGGATTCATCGGAAATCGTTGCAAAAAATCCGACTCCCATCTGTTCCCCAACATCCAGTTCCCCAGTCTGTGTCACCGTAACGTTGGAAATCACAGGTTTCTCTGTTTCAGTGATTGCGCTACCATCTTCATTCCAAAGTTTTTCGTCTGCTTTCGCTTTAGCACCGATCAATGTTCCCTGGAACATTAATGGTGTCCAGTTCTCACTGGATAAATCAATATCCCGGAAAATAATATAATTTGCATTTGTGCTATACGTCTGATTTGCAGCTTTGTCGATATCCAGATTCGGATCAATTTCTCCGGTTGTCTGATTTACACCACATCTGCCAACACTGTAAGCGTAAAGTGTCTCATTTGCTTTATCACTCAGTTTTTTATCTGCTTCATGGATTCCTTTTTCACCAAATGTATAGTCCGCTGTTCCATTCTGTGTCTCCTTCAGATCGGCATCCCCGCCATAAAGCATGATTGGATTTCCATCACTGTCATGATCAACCGTCCACTTGGCATTATGATGAATTGCCTGATAAACGGCTCCATATACTTTATCGCCGGAACCAATATTCCTAAGCTGTTCCTCATTTCCAATCAAGATATAGGTTTTATCCCCAATGGTCTTAACGACCTGTCCCTGGAAATCACGACCATCCACAGCCGTTCCATCCGAAGTTGTTCTTACCTGATCTGCAATAAGTTCCGGTTTTGCGGAATCAAATTTCTGTGATATCACGTAATGGTGTGATTTGCTATATGTAAGATATTCGCCACTTTCGCCATCCGGATAAATCATCTGTCCCATACCAAATTGCGGAGCATCATAATCTAAGGACATAACGGGTTCATTTTCCGAATCCTCCTGTGCCAAAACCATCAACTGATAAGGATTGTAAATATATATAGTATCCGAATCTTTATCGTAAAGAACAGGTGTTTCATCTTCAGTAACCGACTCTCCAGTAATTGCTCCGGTAAAGCTGTCTGCCACCGTCCAGATCTGACTATTATCCATCTCTATGTCGTTCATCAGAAGATACTGGGCATCTGCAGAATAGGTGAGTACCGTTCCTGCATTCTTTACTGCATCTCCAGTGCCAATGTTTCCATCTATATCCCCGGTATATACCTGATTTCCAGATCCAATCTGCTGTAACTGTTCGTAATTATAGATACAGATTTTTCCATTCTGGTAATAAGCTTCCAACTCATCGGTCGATACTGCATCCTCCGACTGGGTTACTTCCGGAAGTGTTTCTGTAGTTTCCCCCATATCCTGTTCAGACATATCATCGTTAAAAACAGCCTGCTCACTGCTTCCATATGCAGCATCCCGTCCACTGGAATCTTCTGCATCCACTATATTCTCTTGAGAAAGAAAGATTGCCATACATAAGATAACAGCGATCAATCGTTTGCTTATCTTTTTTCTCTGTTTCATATCAAAAGCCTCTTATCTATTGTCTAATCTGTGAAGTCTGTTCTATCAAATAATTTTGTCTATGCTTCTTTTCTCTTACCAACCCATTCCGGCTGCATGGCGGCAGCCAAAAAGCACTGTAATAACTGGTTAGAAAATGCGCCGCATTCCCCATTTACAATCATGCGGATTGCTTCCATCTCACTTAATGCACCTTTATACGGACGGGTGCTGATCAACGCGTCATATGCATCTACCAGCCCAACCACCTGTGCACACAACGGAATTTTCTCACCTTTTAAACCATCCGGATATCCTTTTCCATCATACCGTTCATGGTGTGACCGGCAGATGTCATAGCTATAATGATTCAGCGTTTCAGTCATAACCCCTTTTGGAAAACGCAATGTCATCTCTGCTCCAGTAAGCGGATGCTGCTTAACCACATCCATTTCCTCTTTTGTAAGCTTTCCATTCTTATTGAGAATTTCAATCGGCACCCGGATTTTCCCAATATCATGAATTGGTGCCAGATGGGATACATTCTTGATTTCTTCCTCTGTAATCCCATACTCCGGGAAACGCTGCTGCAACTGTCGGTACACCTGCTCAGTATAAAAACTGATGTCATCCTGATGCTCCACCTCTAACAGATTGTTATGATTTAATACTGCCACCAGCAAAGAAACCATTTCCCAATATTGCTTTTCCACATCTCGCTCCTGCTTCTGGATTTCTTCTTCCATAGTAATGATTGTATTCGGGATTACTTTTGCATTATGAAACGTAATCAGTGCAGTATGTTGATCTTGATCAATGTATTTCTTCATTTCCATCCACACGTAGGACTCTGCATCGATATCCTCTTTTCTCCGATAATGAATATCCTCCTCCACACAGTCATGTGGAATAGTATTCGTCAACTCCTGATAGGATAAAAATTCCTGTATTTTCTTCTGATCCGCTGTATGAACATATGTACTTATATAAGCATCTATAAATGCTTCATAACTGCCTGTACGTGCCACCTGCTCATAGATTTCCCTGCTATGAGAGTAAACACATTCATATGTCTTTTCATTCAAATCCACTTTCATGACCACATAAAACCGGCCAAAATATTCATCTCTTCCCTGATGAATAATATCTGAGATCATAATGTTCTCAAGCCGATTATTGCAGGTACTTTGCAGATCAAACAGAATTTTATGGATTTTACAGGTATCTGTCGCATTTCTGGAACAGTATCCGTCTTTTTCCAGGCATCGGTTGATTGTCATGGTTGACTCTGTACTGGAAATCACATCAAAAAGTGAAATATCATCTGTTTTTTTTATCAGACTATATCCGCCATGTGTTCCCTCCATAGCGGTAATAATCTGTGCTTTCTTTAATTGTCTTGTTACCTTCGGAATATAACTGATTTGGATTTGCAGTTCCTGTGCAAGCTCTGCTGCTGATGTCATCTGCTGTTTCTTAGCAAGATAACAAACAATCCTGATTGCATAATCCGTTGTAATGGTAAGCTGCATATACTCACCTTCTTTTTAACTAAACCAGAAATGGTATTAGTTCCTTCGAAAAAATAAACATTTATGTGTTTTCTTTTGTTCTTCTTACTTTTGGTTTCCTTCGACGTTGAAATTGATTATTTAAAAATGATCCATCAATTTCATCAAGATATGGGGAAGTTCTACTCTATCATCAGATATAAGACGTTTCTATTTTACATTTAATAATACCACAACATATAATAATGCGATGATGGGTTCTTATTTAATTTTTCTCATTGTCTGTACTTTCATAAGATGTTTTCTCATCTCTATGCATTTATCATAGCTTCTTTTTTTCTTTCATGTAATGTTCAAAAAAGGAAACTATTTTGTAAAATTATTGTAAAATGTGTTCCATTTCGTATTTTTTACCTACATTTACGCAAAGAAGCATATCTACAAAAAAAATAATTAATTTAAGAATAGATGTTCAATGAATTTAACATTTAATCAATTTATTTTATCTACAGTACAATTTGTCGAACTAAAAATAAGCATTCTACATACCAATCAGCCCATTTTATTGAATTTATAAAAAAGTGTCTTCGACACTTCAACTCCCCTGCCCCTCACTCATGAG
>NZ_JRFU01000200.1 GCF_003122485.1 Eubacterium ramulus | reverse complement strand
AATCCCCCATCTGATATAGCCTCCGGCAGGATTACAGAGGTGCGAAGTTGAAGTATGTCATGCAATTGCATGACGCGCACCTCGCAACAAGAATGGCGGAGCATTCTTGAACTGAATGATGCTTCAGGTAAACTTGATCTGAACATATCGTGACGGGGGGCTATCAAGAAAAATGTAATTATTGAAGGGAGAAAACTATGACAGAGAAAATAGGAAGTATCATTGGAACACCAGTATTGCTATTTTTTCTATATTGCTGTGCACGGGAAGATCATCGATTGAAATTGCTTTCCGTCAGGCGCTTTTGGGTGTTTGGTGGAATTGGGTTGATCTGGTTTTTGATATGTAAACCGTTTTCGTGGATGGAACTGGCAGGAGGAGCGGGATTAGGACTGGTATTGCTTTGGGTGTCACATGTCAGTAAAGAGCAGTTTGGCGCAGGAGATGCATGGATATTTTTTATCAGTGGTATGTTCCTTGGGGCGGAAGAAAATATGAGGTTATTGTTGTGGTCTTTGATTATTTGCGGAATTTACAGCATGGGGATGCTTTTGTTAAAACGAAGATCACGAAAGGAACGGATTGCGTTTGCTCCATTTGTACTGGGAGCAGAAGTATTGCTGCTCCTGAGAAAATGTCAGTTTAGGCGAGGATCTCTGACCGTGGAAGCGTCATTGATTTTTCCGGTATTAGTGCTGCTATTGATGTTTTTCTTGCATACAACGATTTCTGGTTTTATGCAGGTGGAAAAACAGGCAGAGCAGATTCAACAACAGCAGGAATTGGATACGACAGCGGTATTCTGGAAAAACATACATCAGAATAATATAAAAGAAATAATAACAGACAGTATCAAAGAAAGAACGGAGGCAGAATGAAAACAGAATATCTGAGAACGGCAAGCAACAGTTATATGATCATCAAAGATGCCGAATATTTATTTGAACCTTATGAATTGCAGATGGTATTACGAAATAAAATGGAGCATTTACTGTCCATGCAGATTATGATATCGGACGGAAAGACAGAATACTGGTATGATGTGACCGGCATGCAGTCTCTGGCGCAAAAACTGACCATGCAGACTGCCGGAGGGACACTTGTTCGAAAAGTGGCGGAAGAAATCTGTGGTCTGAAAACGGAGCTGGAAGAATATCTGCTGCAGGACACGGATATTGTGTATGATCCGGAAATGATCTTTATGGATCGAAAAGAGACATCGGTGAAATTTTGCTACATTCCAGGTTTTGGAACGGCGAAAAAAGGCGGTGTCAAAAGCCTTCTGGAAAAATTTTTGCAGCGCCTGGATCATTCGGATGCCGCCGCAGTTCGTCTGGCTTACGGACTATATGAACGGTGCGAAACGGATGATCTGACGTTGCGGGATTATTATGACTGTCTTTATGGGAAAAAACAAAAAGAGGATGAAGCAGAAGAACGGCGGATGGATGAAATGATGTATGCAAAGGCAGCTGAAAATCTGGAACGAACAGAGCAGAGACATTCGGAGGATATGCTTGAACTGATGAAAGAGGAGAAGGAACAACCGAAAAAGAAGCGACGCCTTTTCCACCGGGAAAAACGCAAAATGCTGGATCGGTCATCCTTCACGTATGATGTAGAACCGGAAGAAGTGGAACCTTTTATGGTTGCAGAACGAAAACCTTCCGAAAATTGGGAAGAAACCGTATGTTTTTCCGCGGTAGAACGAAAAACGGTATGGGTGTTGGAATATAAAGGAGACGGACTGGAGGATGATCTTCGGATGGAACAGTTTCCATATCGGATTGGCAAGCATGGAAGTAATGTAGAAGGGAAACTGTATGCGCAGACGGTCAGTCGCCTGCATGCACAGATTACACAGGATGAGGATTCTAATTTATGGATTTCAGATTTTAATTCTACTAACGGAACGTACCTTAACGGACATCTGATTCCTATGAATACACCAGTGCGTATACAGGAAGGAGATCGGGTAATCTTCGCGACAGAGGAATATATATTGAAAAAGAAGTAAAAAATGAACTTAGTCTTAGTGCATATAGTGAGTAGAGGGGAATTTTGTATTCATCTCAGTCTGAGTTGAGACTCCCACTTCTGCAAGGACGCCACTGAAAAACTGTTTTTACATACAATATATAGTAGTGAAAAACATGTAAATATACTTTATCTTGTACTGTTTTGCGCAAAATAAGGACTTTTTCAGTGGCGTCCTGCAAGTGGTGAGTAGTAACAAGTATTTCTCAGTGGGAGTTCAATCTCTGACTGAGATAAATGCTCTGCGAGGGCGCACATTGTCTGGGAGACAATGGTTTTGCGCCGACCGGAACGGAG
>NZ_JRFU01000020.1 GCF_003122485.1 Eubacterium ramulus | reverse complement strand
GCAAATGTAAAATTTTCTGTACTTCTATCCGTATGTTTCGCATTATAACATCTCACCCCCAAATTTTCCGTTCAGATATATTTTTTGATAAGTGACTCTCCGTATACATTATTCAAGTCGAACTCACGTGAGACTTGGCGTGTGATTCTGGTCAGCGTAAGCTGACATATTCTTCTCGGAATCACTGCACTCTACACTTCTGTTTCATGTCTTTCTTTCTTGTTTTTATTATATAAAATCAATCTGTATTCTTTATGTACTCTGAAAATTTTTTTAAAATTTTCTCAATTTAAGCATAGAAAAACAGCTCCTATGTCACGCGACATAAGAGCTGCTTTCCTTTACTTATTCATTTTTTACCCAAACTTGCATTCCATAGATTCACAGAGTCTGACACGCCATTTCCGCCAAAACCCCATCAATCATCTGCAATCCATCTGCAATCTGTTCCTCTGTCAGCCCGCCATATCCCAGAAGCAAAATCGGATACTCCCGCTTCGGATTCTGACTGATGTAATACTCTGACAATCCGTACACACGAATTTTCTGCTCTGCGCATTTCTGAATCACACCCTGCTCTGTCAGTGTCGTGCCAACTTCCACTAACAGATGCAAGCCGGAGTTTTCCCCCATGATATTTAACACCCATGGATACTTACGCAATTCTGCCAGCATAAAATCATGTTTTGCCTTATAAATCGCACGCATACGGTTGAGATTTTTTTCAAAATATCCCGCTTTCATAAACTGACAGATTGCCTGCTGCATCAGATTCGGCACGGTACAGGCATAAAATCCGCAACATTCCCGAAATCTGGATAACAACTGTTTTGGAAGCACCATATAACTGATACGGGTAGAAGGTGCCACACTTTTGGAAAAGGTTCCCAGATAGATCACACGTCCAAAACGATCAATCCCCTGCAAAGCCGGGATCGGTTTTCCCTTATAGCGGAACTCACTGTCATAATCATCTTCGATAATATAGCGTTCCGGTTCTTCCATCGCCCAGTTTAACAGTTCCAGTCTGCGTTTCATCGGCATGACGATTCCAAGTGGGAACTGATGCGATGGCATCACATAGGCAATGCTGGCATCTGTTTCCCGCAACAGATCCACCCGCATTCCGGACTCATCCAATGCTACTTCCTGCACCGGGAAACCAATATTCCGGAAAGTTTTGTATGCCCTCAGATATGTAGGGGATTCCATTGCTACACAATGTTCTTTTCCAAGCATCTGCGCCAGTAAAAGCTGCAAATATTCATTTCCGGCTCCGATCACGATCTGTTCCGGCACACACCGGACGTTTCGCGCATGAAACAGATAGTCACAGATGGTCTCTTTGAGATTTGCCTCTCCGAAAGCACTTCCGCTGCTCATGATCTGTTCCCCTTCGTCCAGAAGCAGATTTTTCATAATTTTACTTAAGCCATTATATGGAAAACTCTCCAATGCCAACGCATTCAGTGAAAAATCAATCCGATAGGTTTCCTTTTGATCCTTCTCAGCGGCTATTTCAGATCTGATTTCTGTCAATATACTCTGGCTCTGTGTATCTGCTGTATGAATATCCGTCAGATCATACAGTTCCCGCACATCACAGGCAAAATAACCGCGATATGGTTCGGCATGTATATAACCTTCGGAAACTAACTGATCATAAGCAAGCTCTACCGTACTGCGGCTCACCTGCAGATAATCCGCCTCAAACCGGGTAGAAGGCAGTTTTTCCCCCTGTAAAATACGGCCCTGCAAGATTGCTTCCCGCAGGGCTTCGTAAATTTGTTCATATAAAGGCTGTTTTTTTTCTGCATCAAGCGTAATCGCTAATTCTTTCATTTTCTCCTAAGCCTGTGTCGGCAGTTTGTATGAGCTCTTTAAGGATACGATACGGTTGAATACCGGATGCTCCGATGTGGAATCTTTTGCATCTACACAGAAGAAACCATTTCTTACAAACTGGAAGCTGTCGTATTTTTCTGCTTTCAGTAAAGATGGCTCCACATAGCAGTTATCCAGTACGGTCAGAGAATTCGGGTTCAGATTCAGACTTCCGTCCTCATTGTATACACCTTTCTCCTCATCGATGATGTTCTCATACAGACGAACCTGTGCTTTCACTGCATCTGCTGCAGATACCCAGTGAATCGTTCCACGTACTTTTCTTCCGTCCGGGCTGTTTCCTCCGCGACTCTCCGGATCATAAGTACAATGTACTACAGTTACTTTTCCATCTTCGTCTTTCTCAAATCCAGTACAGGTTACAAAATATGCGTTCATCAGACGAACTTCGTTGCCCGGATACAAACGACGATATTTTTTCGGTGGTTCTTCCATGAAGTCCTCACGCTCAATATAAACCTCACGGCCAAACGGAACGACACGTTTGCCAAGCTCCGGATTTTCCATGTTGTTATCTACTTCCAGTTCCTCGGTCTGCCCTTCCGGATAGTTATCAATTACCAGTTTGATCGGATCAAGTACTGCCATGGCACGGGATGCTTTTAACTTCAGATCCTCTCGGATACAGTACTCAAGCATTGCATAATCCACAGAACTGTTGCTCTTTGAAATACCGCACAGCTCTACGAACTTTTTGATGGAAGACGGTGTAAATCCTCTTCTTCTCAGTGCTGCGATGGAAACCAGACGCGGATCATCCCATCCGTCTACAATGCCATCTTCAACCAATTTTTTGATGTAACGTTTTCCGGTTACCACGTTGGTCAGATACAGTTTTGCAAACTCGATCTGTTTTGGTGGATGCGGATACTCCAGCTCTCTTACTACCCAGTCGTACAGAGGACGATGATCCTCGAACTCCAGTGTACAGATAGAATGAGTTACACCCTCTATTGCATCCTCGATTGGATGAGCGAAGTCATACATCGGGTAGATGCACCATTTGTCTCCGGTACGATGATGTGTCATATGAGCAACACGGTAAATAACCGGATCACGCATGTTGATGTTCGGGGAAGCCATATCGATTTTTGCACGCAGAACTTTCTCTCCATCCTGATACATGCCATTTTTCATATTTTCAAATAATTCCAGGTTTTCTTCTACACTACGGTCACGGTATGGGCTGTTTTTACCCGGCTCTGTCAGAGTTCCGCGGTACTCACGGATCTCCTCTGCAGACAGATCGCAGACGAACGCTTTTCCTTTTTTGATGAGTTTTACGGCAGCTTCATACATCTGGTCAAAATAATCGGATGCAAAGAACAGTCTGTCCTCCCAGTCAGCGCCCAGCCACTCAATATCTGCTTTGATGGACTCAACAAACTCTACTTTTTCTTTTGTCGGGTTGGTATCATCAAAACGCATGTTGAATTTTCCATGATATTCCTGAGCAAGTCCATAGTTTAAAAGGATAGATTTTGCATGTCCGATGTGAAGATATCCGTTCGGTTCCGGTGGAAAACGGGTACATACGGTCTCACATCTGCCCTCCTCTATGTCCTTGTCAATAATCTGCTCAATAAAATTTCTGGAAATTGCTTCATTTTCCATAATCAAACCTCTCTCTCCTGTATTTTAAGTAAGAATCTTATCTGTCATAATTCCCACAAAACTGCCCTTAAACTACTTAAGCTAGCATTTCATTTAGTATTTTTACCAGGAAATGAAATGCATCTATTATTTTACATGTTCATGGGTAAACAGATGATCCTGACAATATTCATAATTTCCATTGCATTTGGAACAAAAACGGAACTCCAGATTCGGATCATCCAGTTCTGTCCGTCCACAAATCGCACATTTGTGGCGTGTGACACCTTTCGGTTGCTGTACCTGACGGTGATACGTCCGCTTCCTGTGTACTTCTTTTGGCGATACACTGCGATAGTTGCGTGTACTGAAAAAGAAAATCAGGAAATTCAGAATAGATGCGATAATAGCAACTCTGCCTCCCCAGCTTGAAATAATCATACTGTAAATGATCAGTGCTGCATAAAAACCTGCCATCCATTTCATTTTAATCGGGATAATGAACCAGAGCATGATTCGCATATCCGGATAACACATCGCAAATGCGAGGAAAATTGTCATGTTAATGTAATATGTGCTGAAGCTGGATCCCATTGAAACAGGTGTATTCACACCATAAATTACAAACAGGAGAAGCGCACCAAGCACGGTAAAAATCATACCACCAAAAATATATACATTAAATCGGAATGCTCCCCAGGTATTCTCCAATGCTGTACCAAGCTGATAATAAAGCACTACCATGATCAGCATAAAAATGATATTTCCGGTTGGTGGTGGAATCAATACCCAGGACACCAGTCGCCAAACCTGTCCGTAATGGAAAATCATAAACGGCTCCAATGTCAGGAAGCTGTATGCCTGCGGTGCCAGAAACTGAATCAGATATCCTGCCACATAGAAAAGAATGATGTATTTCATCAGTCCCTGAATGGCAAATCTGCCAAACTTTCGTTCCATTTTATTTAGAAAATGCATTCTGTTTCCTACTTTCGTTTTATTTTTAGCACTTTTTTCGCTGATTCATTTGCCTTTCGCAAGCGTTCCATACAAATATTTGCGAGAAAAAGATGGCTATCTTTTGATTATATAGAGCGACTATCACTTTGTCAACTTGGCAAACTTTGAAATTTTGGTGTCCGATTCACCTGCCACAGCCATTTTTCATCATCCCATTGTTTGTTCTTGGAACATACAGACAACACAAACTTCGTCACACTCTGACAGGTAAATCGAGCACCTTGCTACCATACACATCTACTACTTATGCTTCATCCCGCATGATCTTTTTTCCAACCGGAATGCACAATTCGTCTCCGATCTGCAGATTATATACGTTCACATACGGATTTGCCAGCAATATATCTGTCACACTCACATGATGATACTGCGAAATTTTATATAAAGTATCCCCCTCTTTTACCACATGAATCAGTCCCGGGCAGCCGTGCATCATGCGGGATTCTCCATATTCGGATTCGAAATAAGGATTCATAACGATTTCCTTTTTCTTTTAGAATATGCGTTTTTCTTAAAATTGCACCGCTTATTTTATTGGTTTCGGGCTTTAAATAGGAACCCTTCTCAATTTGTTAAAATATTATAAAAAGATTGTATTTTGCTATTTCCTGTCGTATAATGAAGTTCGCTTGTAATCTGACAGGTGTTATACATATAATATGAAACTTCTGAAATCCGTTTTTACTGAAAATCAACGATTTCAGACAACCAATCAACATATATAGGTGGTAAAATGGATAATTTTAAATTACACAAACTTGGAATTGATATCGGATCAACTACGGTAAAGATTGCAATTTTGGATGATCAGAATACGTTAGTTTTTTCCGATTATGAGCGCCACTTCGCAAATATCCGCGAAACGCTCACCGATCTGCTTCATAAAGCATATGAAAAACTCGGACAGATCCAGCTCTGTCCTATGATCACCGGTTCCGGTGGTCTGACACTGGCAAAACACCTCGGTGTACCTTTCGTACAGGAGGTTATCGCCGTATCTACCGCTCTGCAGGACGCAGCTCCACAGACAGACGTAGCCATCGAGCTTGGTGGTGAGGATGCCAAGATCATTTATTTTGAAGGCGGCAATGTTGAGCAGCGAATGAACGGTATCTGTGCCGGCGGTACTGGTTCCTTTATCGACCAGATGGCTTCCCTGATCCAGACAGATGCCAGCGGTCTGAACGAATATGCGAAAAATTATAAAGCAATCTACCCGATTGCTGCCCGTTGTGGTGTATTTGCAAAAACAGATATTCAGCCGTTGATCAACGAAGGTGCAACCCGTGAAGACCTGTCTGCTTCTATTTTTCAGGCAGTCGTAAACCAGACCATCAGTGGTCTTGCCTGTGGTAAACCGATCCGTGGTCACGTTGCATTCCTTGGCGGTCCGCTTCATTTCTTATCCGAACTGAAAGAAGCATTTATCCGCACACTGAAACTGGATGAGGAGCATACAATCGTCCCTGAAAACTCCCACCTTTTTGCAGCTATCGGTTCTGCTTTAAATTACAAGGAAGAAAATCAGGTATCCTTAGAAGATCTTCTTGGCAAATTAAAAGGTGAGATCCACATGGAATTCGAAGTAGAACGTATGGATCCGCTGTTTGCAGATCAGGCCGCTTACGACGAATTCACTGCTCGCCACAATGGCGCATGTGTAAAAAAAGGCGATATTTCTACATACAGTGGTAACTGCTATCTTGGAATTGATGCAGGTTCCACTACAACAAAAGTTGCTCTGGTTGCAGAAGATGGTACCTTGCTGTACTCCTTCTACAGCAGCAACAACGGAAGCCCGCTGGCCACTTCCATTATTGCTATCAAAGAGATTTACGAACAGCTTCCGGCAGATGCGCACATCGTATCTTCCTGCTCCACCGGTTACGGCGAGGCACTGGTAAAAGCTGCTCTGATGCTGGATGAAGGTGAAGTAGAGACCGTTGCTCACTACACCGCTGCTGCTTTCTTTGATCCGAAGGTTGACTGTATCCTCGATATCGGTGGTCAGGATATGAAATGTATCAAGATCAAAAATAACACCGTTGACAGCGTACAGTTAAATGAGGCATGTTCCTCCGGTTGTGGTTCTTTCATCGAAACTTTTGCAAAATCTCTGAACTATTCCGTACAGGATTTCGCAAAAGAAGCATTATTTGCGAAAAACCCGATCGACCTTGGAACACGTTGTACCGTATTTATGAACTCCAAAGTAAAACAGGCACAGAAAGAAGGCGCATCTGTTGCTGATATTTCCGCAGGTCTGGCTTACTCTGTTATCAAAAATGCATTATTTAAAGTAATCAAGCTGTCCGATCCGACAGAACTTGGTCAGAACATTGTTGTTCAGGGTGGTACCTTCTACAATGACGCTGTACTGCGAAGCTTTGAGACTATTTCCGGATGCAAAGCAATCCGCCCGGACATTGCCGGTATCATGGGTGCATTCGGTGCCGCACTGATTGCCCGCGACCGTTACGAAGGCAAAGAGACAACCATGCTGTCCATTGACCAGATCAACGATCTGAAATTTGAAACAAAACTGGCCCGCTGTGGCGGATGTACCAACAATTGCCTGCTCACCATCAACAAATTCTCCGGAAACCGTCAGTACATTACCGGAAACAGATGTGAGAAAGGTATCGGTAAAGAGAAAAACAAAGAACAGATCCCAAACCTGTTTGAATATAAGCTGCATCGTATCTTTGACTACGAACCTCTGAGTGAGGAAGAAGCAACCCGCGGAACTCTCGGTATGCCAAGAGTCCTGAACATTTACGAAAACTATCCGTTCTGGGCAACATTTTTCAAAGCACTGAAATTCCGTCTCGTACTCTCTCCGGCTTCTACCAGAAAGATTTACGAACTTGGTATTGAGTCCATTCCGAGTGAGTCCGAGTGTTATCCGGCAAAACTGGCCCACGGACACATTACATGGCTGATCAAAGAAGGCATCAACTCCATCTTCTATCCATGTATCCCGTATGAGCGCAAAGAGTTCCCGGATGCAGGCAACAACTACAACTGCCCGATTGTTACTTCTTATGCAGAAAATATCAAAAACAACGTAGATGACATTACATCCGGAAAAGTAAAGTTATACAATCCATTCATGTCATTCGCAGATGAGGAAACTTTAACAAAACGTCTCGAAGAAATCATGAAAGAAGATTTTGATATTCCAGCTGCTGAAGTAAAAGCTGCTGTACACGTTGCATGGCAGGAACTTGCAAACGCCCGTAACGATATGCGCAAAAAAGGCGAAGAAACCATCCAGTGGTTAAAAGACAACAAACGCCGCGGTATCGTACTTGCCGGCCGTCCATATCATATTGACCCGGAGATCAACCACGGTATTCCGGAACTGATTACATCCTACGGATTTGCAGTTCTGACCGAAGATTCCATCTCCCATCTGCATCAGGTAGAACGCCCGCTGATCGTACTTGACCAGTGGATGTACCACTCCAGACTGTATGCAGCTGCAAATTATGTAAAAACGACCGACTTTTTGGATCTGATCCAGTTGAATTCTTTCGGTTGTGGACTGGATGCTGTTACCACCGATCAGGTCAGCGATATCCTGACTCATTCCGGCAAGATTTACACCTGCCTGAAGATTGATGAGGTAAACAACCTTGGCGCTGCACGTATCCGTATCCGTTCTCTCATCGCTGCCATCCGCACCAGAGAGAAAAATCCGAAAGAGCGCAAGATTGTTCCTTCCAGCTACCAGCGTGCCGTCTTTACAGAAGAAATGAGAAAGACGTATACAATCCTTGCTCCGCAGATGGCTCCGATCCATTTTGAACTGTTAGAGCCTGCATTTAAGGCTTCCGGTTACAACTTGGTCGTTCTCGGAAATGACAACAAAGCTGCTGTCGATGCAGGATTAAAATATGTAAACAATGACGCCTGCTATCCGTCCCTGATCACCGTTGGTATGTTCATGGATGCAGTAACTTCCGGCAAATATGATGTAGACCATCTGGCCATCATCATGTCACAGACCGGTGGCGGCTGCCGTGCTTCCAACTATGTCGGATTCATCCGTCGTGCACTGGAAAAAGCCGGATATCCGCAGATTCCGGTTATTTCACTGAACCTGAGCAGTCTGGAATCCAACCCGGGATTTAAGCTGAATGCCTCTCTGATCCAGAAAGGTATGTACTGTCTGGTATTCGGTGATATCCTGATGCGCTGTATCTACGCAACCAGACCGTATGAAGCAGTTCCGGGTTCCACAAACGAACTGCACAAAAAATGGGTACAGAAAATTACAGACTTTGTATCTACCGATAAGCTCGTCAGTCATAAAAAGTATAAACAGTACTGTCGTGAGATGGTGCATGATTTTGATGTACTCCCAAGACTTGATATTCAGAAACCAAAGGTAGGTATCGTAGGAGAGATTCTGGTTAAATTTATGCCAATGGCAAATAACTACCTTGCTGATCTGCTGGAATCTGAAGGTGCTGAGGCAGTCATTCCGGATCTGCTGGACTTCTTCCTCTACTGCTTCTACAACAACAACTTCAAGACAGACGTCCTTGGATTCAAGAAATCTACCAAGACAAAATCAAATCTTGGTATCTGGGCAATTGAAAAACTGCGTGGAGTTGCGCATAAAGCATTGGAAGAAAGTAAGCATTTCACACCGCCGGCAAATATTTACGAGACTGCAAAAAATGCAGAATCCATTGTATCTCACGGTAACCAGACCGGTGAAGGATGGTTCCTGACTGGTGAAATGGTTGAGCTGATCAACTCCGGTGTCAATAATATTGTATGCTGTCAGCCATTTGCCTGCCTGCCGAACCATATTGTAGGTAAGGGTGTTATCAAAGAGCTGCGTCATCAGTATCCGATGTCCAATATCGTGGCGATTGACTTTGATCCGGGTGCCAGTGAAGTAAACCAGTTGAACCGTATTAAACTGATGCTGTCTACAGCGCAGAAAAATCTGAAAAAGTCACAGAAACAGGACGCGTAAAAGAATAGTTTCTTTTGTGGCTAAACTTTAGGGTATAGAAAGTGGGAGTGCTTCATTTTTCTCCGCGGCTAATAATCGCCTGCTGAGAAAAATGAAGCACTCCCACTTAATTTACACACGCAACTACGATACACTGTTTCATCTATTGTTTCGCATACAATAGTGCACTATCTGTAGTGTATTGGCATTTACTATTACTTTATATATACGTAAACGGCGCGCCCGGTGATTTTTTCTTGGAAAGCGATTGTTAGCTGACAAGACAAAAGCACCGGGCGCGCCTTCATTAAATTATATCTATTATTTAATTATTTCAGAAGATTTTCGCTTACGCGCTCAAGTTCTGCACGAATCTGAATATGCTGCGGACATGCTTCCTCGCATTTTCCACATTTTACACACTCATTTACACGTTTCAGTCCATGGCCACCTACCAGCCAGTTTTCCTGATGTACCGCCATATCTTTATCGCCGTACAAAGTCAAATAATTCATTGCTGTGAAGGAACCTGAAATACCAATCTGCATCGGACAGACTTTTGCACAGTAATTACAGGTTGTACATGGAATCAACGGAATTTTATTCAGTTCTTCCTGCGCCTGTTTTAAGGTCTGCAGCTGAGCATCATTTAATTCATTAAAATCTTTCATATAGGACAGGTTATCTTTCATCTGCTCTATGTTGCTCATACCGGATAATACGGTGATAACGCCTTCTAAGTTTGCCGCAAAACGAACAGCCCAAGACGCAACAGATGACTCCGGTTCCGCATCTTTTAATACTTTTACTACGGATTCCGGCGGAGTTGCCAACATACCACCCTTTACAGGCTCCATGATGATGACTGGTTTGCCATATTTTCTTGCTACTTCATAACAGCCTCTGGACTGAATGGCCGGGTTCTCCCAGTCTGCATAGTTGATCTGAAGCTGTACAAATTCCATCTCCGGATGTTCTTTTAAAATTGCTTCCAGCTCTTCCGGTGTGGAATGGAAAGAAAATCCTACGTGTTTGATCAGACCTGCTGCCTTTTTCTCAGCCACCCAGTTCCACATATCAAATTTGTCAAAATATTCGGTTCTTGCCTCACCCAGATTATGCAGCAGATAAAAATCAAAGTAACCTGCACCGGTCTGTTTTAAAGAGGTGTCAAACTGCGCATATGCTTCCTCTTTTGTCTTACAGTTGATCCATGCCGCATTTTTTGTCGCAAGCTGGTAGCTTTCACGTGGATAACGCTCTACCAATGCCTGACGGATGGCATCTTCGGAACCTGCGTAAGCCCATGCGGTATCAAAATAAGTAAATCCTGCATCCATAAACAAGTCTACCATCTCTTTGGTCTGCTCCACATCAATGACACCGTCTGTCTGCGGCAGACGCATCAGACCAAAACCAAGTTTTCGAATGTTTTCACCTAAATAACTCATAATCTCTTTTCCTCCTGCTATTTTTTATACACAAAGCTTCTCTTTCATCTATAACAAACATATCTGAATCACTGTAATTCATACAAATAGATAATGAATTTTATATAAAATTGAAACAGCTTTTATTTTTATATCAGATATGGTTGTATCAATATCATCAGATAGTTTTTACAATATTCCTGCGTGCGTTCCCTAAAACTGTACGCACCGTCGCTCATACACCAACAAAGCATTTCTCCATACAGAACATCCACCAGCATTTTTGCAAAGTCTTCCACCGGAAAATCTTTTTTCAGCAATCCACATTCTATACCATAGAAAAATAATTCCTGCATGTCTTTCAGATCTGCATGCAGCTTATTTTTGTCAAAGGAATCCGTCACCAGATTGGGATTTACCACGTTTTTCACCCATTCCTGTGCCATCTGCACACTTCCCTGCTCGATATAACCGGAAAATTTCACCATGTAAAATTCCAGTTTTTCTAAGAATGTGCCTTCCAATGACTTTGCCTGTTCCAGAATTTCCCCGAACATGCCTCGACTGAGTGCCAGTACGATATCTTCTTTTTTCTTAAAATACGTGTAAAAAGTGCCTTTGGAAACACCGGCAGTTTCTGTGATCTGTTCCACCGAAGTGTCATTTAATCCTTTTTCACAGATCAGCTTTTGCGCTGCCTCCATCAACTTTCGTTTTGTTTCCAAAGCTGCCAGTTGGCGATTGTTCATAATGATTTCCTCTCTTGTGATCGCTTTACTATACTTATTATATCTTTTCATTGACTTTCAGTCAATGAATTTTAAAACAGAATACAAAAAATATCCGCATCTTTTGACACGGACATTTTCTATATGACATTACATTATGCTTCTTTATTTTTTTCTGTATAATCTTCCATCTTTTTTTACAGAAACGCCAGTGGGCAAATGCTCTGGCGCAAACACCCGATTTACTTTTTGAATCAGCTCTGCGGATTCATCCATTTCAAGTTCTGCCACAGGTATGTTCTGATGCATAAAAATATATTCCATTGCGATATTCTCCCTCCTTTCACATTCGTCGTATTATTATTTGTTGTTACAATATCAGTAATGCGAAAGGGTGTCAATAAACCAATGATATACAGGCAGCTTTTCATTCTTGTTTAATATTTTTCACTTTTTGGAATTGAAAAACTGCCCGCATCGTCTGATACGGACAGCTTTTTTGTCTAGCACGTATTCTTTTTTGTAATCCCCTCCCATACTCGATTGATTATTTTTTTTAATGGGTATGCAATTTACTGTACGATTCCGCACTCCAGACACTCTTTTCCAATGAGCTGCACTGCATAGCGCTCCAGTTTGATACAGTCCGCTTTCGGGGCTCTTTTTCTTGTTTTTCCTAACATATAACACAGATATACTTTTCCGATCGTTATATTTTTATTTTGAAAACGAAATCCATATCGCTCCGGGTGCTTAATCGCATCGCAAAATCTGGCATAACACTTTGCATCCGCACGCAATGTTTCTCCGGCATTCTCATAAATCTGTCCTACCATACGGCTCATGCCATCCACATAGCATTCTACAAATTCATCATCCGTCAGTTTTTCATGCTCTGCAAGCTCCAGTTTTTCCCTTACTGCCTCACCAAACAGATGAATGTTCTGGTCAATGAGATCTACAAAATACTGATACGTGTTTTCCTTTTTTGATGCGAATATCATAGTGTGCCTCCTCATACGTCTTCTTTTTACTGGCAATTTTTATGTCAAAGCTACATGTTCCACATCACATATAGCCCTGATTATTTTTATATTGCCAGTGCACAAACTGAGATCAGTGTAGTTACGATCCAGCCAGATGCATAATATGCCATAAACTGTACACCGGTATGGATTCCATAATGGTTGTTTAAGAATCCACCAAATACACCGATTACCAATGCAGTGATAATACCAAATAAACCTGCCTCATGGAAAGCCAGCATACAAACCAGTCCCATAAATGCGCCGATCAGTGCCTCATGACTGATGGAACGGAACATCTTTTCAGACCACTTACGGGCTTTTTTGATTGCCATCGGATATGCAAACATACAACCGAAGATAATACCGATAAATCCGTAAATGAAGTAATCTGACATGGTCAGATAATCATGTAAATTAATCTGGTTGAATAACGGAGATGCCGGACCTAAGGCTACCGGACTCAGCGGCAAACCAAATGCAATCATCGGGATCAGAAGTTCTCCCAGATAAGTTGCATTGGAAACCGCATCCTGTACACCAAGGGTTGTGGTGACACGGTCAAATAACTCTTTCTTTCTGGATGCTACCAGCTCACCCAGCATAACCGTCATACCAACCGGGGAAAATGTAAATGTGCAGGCTGAAATTGCAGAACAGCCGGCAACGTAACCTATGGATGATTTACCAAAAAATTTAAATGGGTTCGGGAAAAATGGCATTTTTTCTTTGGAATCCGGTGCAAGCCAGATCTCTGTCGGTTTTTCCCTGCGGTTCTCCGCACGTTTTGCAGGAATCATAATGTTGAAGATTTCTGCGATCATCGGGCCAATCGTAATTCCCATGAAAATAGATGTAAATAATGTCTTACCTACCGCTTCTGTGGAAATTCTCTGTAAACCCTGAATCAGGAATGCAAACGGAACCAGTGCTACCACTGCTCCGATCTTTGCCTGTGACATAAATGCGATAACGCATGCCGCAATGGTAAAAATCAGTCCACTGTACTGTGTGATAATGTCGCTTAACGGTGCCAGAATCTGTGCAAACAGAATGGCGATCGGTAAACCGATCAGGGATCCGATCATGGATCCGGCGGACATTTTTCGCATGGAAATATGCGGAATACCAAGTTTTTTACCGATGTTACTGTTTTCTACCATGGGTACTGCCATGGTGGAACCCGGAAGAGCCGCCATCGCTGTCGGTATCGTATGTGTGATCTGCATCGCAACCAAAATTGCGATAAACCATGCAAAAATAACAACCGGTTCAAATCCCATTAAGACAAGGATCAGGGTAATTGGTGCCATGGTCGCTGTCTCATCTGTACCAGGGATAATTCCGATAATGGAGAAGATGATTCCTCCGATAATTGAAACAATAATTGCCTGTATAATCAGCATGTTGTCTACCTCCTATGCATCTTTTTTGCTCTGACCTCCCGCCAGTTCTCTGTATTCCGGCTTGTAATTGTTTGCTCCTTCCGGAATCAGTGCCAACAGACCGTACAGTTCCAGATCTTCCAGTTCTTTGATTACATCCGGTCCGACCTTTGTCAGTGCCTCGCCTTCCTCTTCCGGTGTCATATGTGCGTATTCCAGTACTTCTGCAATATCTGTCGTACTGTCAAGTTCCGCAACAAGACGTTTCGGTCGGAAGGATTTCGCAGAGATTACGGCTGCAATAAAGCAGCCGGCAATCCCTACAAAAAGAGCATATCCTTTCGCAAGATTCTCTTCAATCGTTCCCATACTCATGAAGATCTTACGTCCGATCAGGTAGAAACACATGGTAAAAATAACCCCTAAGATAATCGATATCGCCAATTCCTTGATATTAACGGTATCTCCCCATACTTCCGTCAACACTTTTTCTTTTTTCTCAGGTTCAGTATTCATAAATACGCTCCTCCTGTATTTTTGTTTTATTTTCAATATGTCACATATTATTTGCTGTATTTTTCAAACAGTTCCTGTGCATATTCCAGACGAACTTTTTTCTCGGAAACCATCTGTTTTACAATCGCTTCCAAAACTTCGCCTTTTGCTCCTACGGTAGAAGCCAGATTTCTTGCATGCAGTGACATATGCCCTCTCTGGATGCCTTCTGTCGCAAGTGCTTTCATCGCTGCCATGTTATTTGCCAGACCAACTGCTGCAATGATCTGTCCCAGTTCTGCTGCTGTCTTAACGCCAAGCATTTTTACAGCTACCTGTGCGGTCGGATGAATCTTTGTCGCTCCACCTACTAATCCAACTGCCATCGGCATTTCGATTGTTCCAACCAGATCGCCGTTTGCATCTTTCTCCCAGGTTGTCAGGGAAGTATATCTGCCATTTCTGCTTGCATAAGCATGTGCGCCTGACTCAATGGCACGGGTATCGTTTCCTGTTGCCATAACAACCGGGATAATTCCGTTCATGATACCTTTGTTGTGTGTTGCTGCACGGTATGGATCTGCTGCTGCAAATGCATAAGCGTTCAACATCTTATCTACTACTTCCTCGCCGCCGATTGCCTCTTTTTTGAATACGGCACGGGCTGTTACCAGTCTGTGATCTGCAAGGTTGGATAAAATACGAAGCTCTGCGGTTCCACCAGTAATTTCTTCCAGGTATGGTGCGACTGCTTCTGCCATTGTATTAACTGCATTTGCACCCATTGCATCCAGTGTATCAACCAGCAGATGAACGATTACCATCGGACCAACCATAGAATCAATGACACGTACTTCTACCTCTCTTGCTCCGCCGCCAAATTTCACAAGTACCGGATCTTTCTCATTACACTTCTGGATAATCTCATCTTTGTGCTCCAGAATCATGCTCTTTGCTGCAAATGGTGTCGGAACATTCAGAAGCTGAATCTGGGAAATCATAACTGTTCCGGAAGAATGTGTCGTAAATCCACCGCCAACGCGTGCCATCTTTGCTGCGTTTGTGCAGGCTGCAACTACGGAAGGCTCCTCAGAAACCATCGGGATAACATAATCTTTGCCGTTGATCTGGAAGTTGATTGCCACACCAAGAGGAAGTGCAAAACGTCCGATTACATTCTCGATCATATGATCCGCCTTGTCCATATCCAGACTGTCCGCATCCTGCAGCACTTTCTGGTCTTCTTCTGTCAGATTTGCAAACTCTGCAACTTCTTTCATTCTGTCCTCAACTGATAATTTGAAAAATCCTGAATATTTACTTGTTTTCATTGTCTTATTCTCCTTTACCCTTACCGATACAAATTACTGATGTATTTCTCTCTATTTTCTAAAATTTATAAATGATTTGCTGTTTCTTGTCTCTTTCTCAAAACACACTATCGAATGGAACTTGTAAATGAACTTAATTCTCTTCCCAAAATACGTTCTACCATCGTTGCTATTTTATAACATTTCTGCTCATCAATACCAGTCTCAATTCCCATCTGGTTCAGCATTGTCACAAAATCACAGGTCTCTACCAGACCGGTTCTGCGTGTGTCAAAATAATAGTCTCCGATTCCTTTTACCGGAACGTTATCAACGATATTTGCCACCTGACCACCAATGCCACCCATGGAACAGTCAAACATTGTCACGCCGGCTTCCATTGCTGCATAGTAGGCTGTTAAGCCCATGCCTCTGATATCATGTACATGGAAACTGTGTGCAGACGTATCCGGATATTTGTCCAGTACAGTGGAAAAATATTCAAATACTTTCGCCGGATCTGCAATTCCATCCGGATCGGAATGCTCAATCTCATCAAATCCGATATCAAAACATCTGTCGCAGAATTCATATGCCTTTTCCAACGGCACTTCCCCCTGAATCGGACAGCCGAAAATGGTACCGATGTTTGCAAATACTTTTTTAACACCATGATCATGTAAAAACTTTACATTCTTTTCTGCTTCCGCAAACAGCTCTTCGTGTGTACGATTCATATTTTTTCTTGCATATGCTTCACTGGTTGCAAGCTGTCCGCATAAAACGCGGTCAATCTGTGCTCCGTCTTCCAGTGCCTGAACGGTACGCTCACATGCTTTTGTATTCAATGCCAGCACGGTGTACTCTACATTTTCATTCTTTGGCAGTCCCTTTAATACTGCCTCGATATCCTTAAACTGCGGAACATATTTGATATGACTGAAGGTTCCGACTTCGAACTTTGTAAATCCCGCGTCAATCAGTTTGTTTGCGATCCAGAGCTTTGCTTCTGTCGGTACAAACATTTCCTCATGCTGGAAACCATCTCTTAAAGTAACATCCATTACTTCCACTTTTTTTGGTAGTTTCATCTGTTCTTCTCCTTTTCTATCTTCCTGCAGGTTTGTGACCTATTATATTGCAAAGCCGATGCCAGTTTTGTTGTGATATCTGGCAAATATGTGATTTATGCTCATTTATGTTTGTTTTTTTAAAAAACAGGCAAAATCAATTCGCATTTCGTGTTTTTGGGATTAAAAAAGGAACATGACAATTCCATCATATCCCTTTCTAAACTATGTTCGTTTTTGTATAGTGTCATTTTTGGCACTTTCATTTTTATATATGGGTGCAACATTTGGCATATATGCCATTTATGGCACTATTCTGTTTTTTATGCATATTCTTTCAGCTCAAGATAATCCATACTCCGCCAGTTTCCGGTAAAACGTCCGTCTTGACACTTTCAATTCCTGAATTACTGCATTACGATTCCCCTGACATCTCTCCAAGGCCGCCGCGATCACATGTTTCTCGTAAGCCTCCACCTGTTCCTTCAGACTGTCAAAATGCATGCCGTCTTCCAGCATCGAAAGTTCCTTCGTCTGCGCATCCTGCTGCACGTTTTCTTCTGCAGCAACACCGGAAATATACTCCGGTAAATCGCCCGCACCAATGGAATCCGACATCGTCAGTACCACTGCACTTTCCACCACATTTCGCAGTTCTCGGACATTTCCCGGCCATTTATAATTCATCAGTGCCTGATACGCACTTTCTTTCATATGTTTTTCTTTCTGATATTTGTGATTAAACGTATCCAGAAATTCATTCGCCAGCAATATCACATCACTGCCACGTTTTCTGAGAGGCGGTATCTCAATGGAAATAACGTTCAAACGGAAATACAGGTCCATTCGAAAAGTTCCATCCTCGATCATCTGCTCTAACGGCTGATTTGTCGCGGCGATCACACGCACATCGATCGGCACACTTTTTTGTCCACCGACTTTTTCAATCTCGCCTTCCTGAAGTACACGCAACAGCTTTGCCTGCATTGCCATCGGCAGATCGCCGATCTCATCCAGAAAAATCGTTCCTCCATGAGCCAGCTCAAATTTTCCGGCGCGACCACCTTTTTTAGCCCCGGTAAAAGAACCTTCCTCATAACCAAACAATTCACTTTCGATCAGGGCTTCCGGAATTGCCGCACAATTTACCTTAATAAATGGCTGATTCCTTCTGGCACTGTTTTCCTGTACGATCTTGCAGATGACTTCTTTACCAGTTCCGTTCTCGCCACGAATCAACACTGACGCATCTGTAGACGCCACCATCATCGATTTTCGAATGCAGTTCAGATAGACTTCACTCTCACCGATAATATGATTCGTTTTCAAAAAATCTCTGGCACGGATCTCCTGATTGTATTCTTCTGCCACCTGAGAAATACGCTGCACCTCACTGGTCAGATGATTCAGCTCCGTAATATCCGTAAACAGAGAACACGCCCCTATGAACTCTCCCTGCTGATACAATGGAAACATATTTACCGATACATATTTCTGCACTGACTGAATCAACTGTTTTTCACGACGTTTTGGCTTCTGTGTTTCCAATACTTCCAAAAGAGCTGCATCTTTTTCAATCTGATTCATATAACGACCGATAATTTTTCCCGGCGCGACATTCAAAATATCCGAATAAGCTGGATTTACATAGAAAATCCGACTTTCTTTGTCCACCGCAATCACGCCAATACTCAGATGCTCCAGAATCTGAGCCATATCCAGCGTCTGATTCCACTGATAAATAAAACGCAGACGCTCCACCTGAATAGCTCCCAGCATTTCGCCATTTTCATCCACAATACCGATATATTTTTCTTCTGTATTCAGTACGCGCTGATCAATATCCCGGATTCGAATTCCTGCTGGAAGAAAACTCTTTGTCTCAACATTCTTTCGATTCGGGTTCATAAAACGCGTAATTTCCATTGTTCCCACCAACTTTCTATCTTCTGCCTTTATTTTTAATCCACCTGTAGTGTTACCACAACTTCAACAGTCGAATTGCCTTCCCCGCCAGCTTATACGTCACGTTTTCCAGTTCTTTTGACGCATTCTTCAGTTCCTTTCGAATTGGAATCCCCTGCGGGCAGTGTTGCTCACATTTTCCACATCCCACACACTGAGAAGCACTGGTCGGTGTCTGACGGAAAATCGTACACTGCATATATCCCTTTCGGGCCGTTTTTTTATTCTCACTGTAGATCAGATTATAAAAACTGAACGTGCCCGGGATATCCACGTTTTTCGGACATGGCATACAATAACCGCAGCCGGTACAGCCTACTTTCATGCTGTGGTTGATTTCATGCCTCAATTCATTGACAAAAGCAATCTCATCTTCCGTAAATGCCCCTGCCTGCGTCTCAAATGCGATCCGACAGTTCTCGCGTATCATCTCAATAGAATTCATGCCGGAAAGTACCGTTGTGACTTCCGGCTGATTCCAGAGCCAGCGAAATGCCCATTCTGCTGCACTGCGTCCGGATGGATGTGCTGCCACCTTCCGTTTTGCTTCTTCCGGCAGCAGATTTACCAGTTTGCCTCCCCGCAACGGTTCCATGATCATTACTGGAAGTTCCTTTGCTGCAGCATATTGCAAACCCTTCCGTCCAGCCTGACTGTTTTCGTCCAGATAATTGTATTGGATCATACAAAAATCCCAGTCATAAGCATCCACCAATTCACAAAAATCCTTTGTATTTCCATGATAAGAAAATCCAATCCGGAGGATCTCTCCGGACGCTTTCTTCTTTGCAATCCATTCTTCAATGCCAAGGCCTTTTAATTTTTCCCATGTTTCCAGATTCGTCAGCATATGCATCAGATAAAAATCGATGTAAGTCGTCCGTAATCTGCGCAGCTGCTCCTGAAACGTCTTTTCCAGACCTGCTGCTGACTTGATCAGATAATGCGGCAGTTTATCTGCAATGTAAATCTGCTCCCGGCAGTGGTTTTTTTCAAAAATCTTTCCCATGGCCTCTTCACTGCCGCTGTAAATATATGCGGTATCAAAATAGTTGACACCAAGCTTCATGGCCTCCAGAATCTCAGCTTCTGCTTTTTCCAGATTGATTTTTCCATTTTCTTTTGTAAAGCGCATGCAGCCATAAGCCAGCATGGATACTGGATTTTTTTCTTTGTCATATCGATATTGCATATTCATGCTCCTAATTTGCAAGTGATTCGCTCGTTTGTTTATCTTTCTTTTCTATATATTCTGAAGTACAATTCGTAATTACACACAACTCACGTTTCTGTAGAATCATATTCCATAATTCCTTTTTTAACAGAATTATACTTACTTCTTCTGATTTCCATAATACGGAATCGCAATTTTTCGCAGCAACCGTTCAAATCCATTCCAGGAAAGTCCCAGTGTCAGTCCCACCGAAATCAGCAGCTGCCAGCCAATCTTATTAAATATCCAATCATTAAACGGCGTATACATCAGAATCAGAATTACAATCGTATGTAGCAGATATACACTTAATGTATTTTTTCCGATGACTTCAATCACCGGAATCCGTCTGGTCGGCACCCACACGATCAAAACCCAGATCCACAAAAAGGCGATAATCCATGCCAGGATTCGTGTATACCAGGTATATACACCTCCATCAAAGCTTTCCGTTCCCCAAAATAACTTTCTTGTGCTCAGTCTGCTGACCAGAATAAATCCCATAATAATTCCAACTGCAAGAAACGCTGTTGCAATTTTTGCCTCTTTCGGATTTTTCTGTTTCCCATATCGAAGGAAAAATCCACCGTCTTTTTCATAATATCCCGCCAGGAAAAACGGTAAAAAGTTCATAATTCTGGACATTGCCATAAAGTTCTCCGTATCCGGATTGTAACCGATCACAATGCCAAGAATCATAGATAAAAGCAGATATGCCACCCGGTGCTGTTTGCTTTTCGTGTCAAATACCGGCAACAAAAGCTGGTAAATGATCATGGCCATCAGATACCACAACGTCCAGCGCGGTGTAAAAAACTGCATATCGATTTTCACCGGATGTCCCCACTGAATACTGTCCAATATGAAATCCAGCAAAAAACGAAGCAGCTGAAATACGATATACAGCGGAAAAATCCTTGATAAAATCTTCTTTGGTTCTACTTTTGCAAAATACCCGGATACAAATATGAACGCCGGCATATGAAAACTGAATATGATTTTATAAATAACATCTACTTCCGGCGTATCCGCAAAGGTACTGATCATGTGCCCGAATACTACCAGAAAAATCAACAAAGCTTTTATATTATCAAAATGATAATTTCTTTCTCCTGCTATGTCTGTTCACTCCTGTTCCTTCTATAAAAATAACATAATATAATCACAACTCTTACTTCATTATCATCAAGAAATACCGTTACAACCTTTCGCAACCATACCCCTGATTTTTGCATCCTAGTGAGTATACCTTTTTTTTACAGAAACCGCAATAAGTAAAACAGATCACAATGTTTTTTACACTTTTTTGTTTTTGTTAGCACTCATTTAAAAAGAGTGCTAATTTTCTATTGACTTTTTAATTTTGGAGTATTATAGTGTATTTATGCTTTCAGAGACCCTTATTTTTTATCAGGATTTCTGAACCAAATACGCTAATTTTTCAAAAATATTTATAAAGAAGAAACAGGAGTGATAAGTATGAGTAACAAACACGGAAGTCTTTCCATCAACAGTGACAACATTTTTCCGATCATCAAAAAATGGCTGTATTCCGACCACGACATCTTCTATCGTGAACTTGTATCCAACGGATGTGACGCCATTACAAAACTGAAAAAACTTGATATGATGGGCGAATACACACTGCCGGATGATTACGAAGCAAAAGTGGAAGTACGTGTCAACCCGACAGAGAAAACCTTAAAATTCATTGATAATGGTCTTGGAATGACTGCAGATGAAGTTGAGGAATATATTAACCAGATCGCATTTTCCGGAGCAACTGATTTCCTTGAGAAATACAAAGATAAATCCAACGACGATCAGATCATCGGTCATTTCGGCCTTGGATTCTACTCCGCATTTATGGTAGCTGATGAGGTTCATATCGATACTCTTTCTTATAAAGAAGGCGCTACACCGGTTCACTGGGAATGTGACGGCGGTACAGAATTTGATATGAAAGACGGTAACAAAACAACCGTTGGTACCGCGATCACCTTATTCTTAAATGAAGATTGTCTGGAGTTTGCAAACGAGTACCGCGCAAGAGAGGTTCTGAACAAATACTGCTCTTTCATGCCAACAGAAATCTATCTGGTAAACGAAACTGCTGAGCCGGAATATGAAACCATTCTTCCGGAAGAAAAAACAGATAAAGATACCGTGATCGAAACCATAATTGAAGAGGCTAAAACAGAGGAAAAAGAAAATGAGAACGGCGAAAAAGAGGTCGTAGAAGTATCTCCGCGTACCGAGAAATTAAAAATCTTAAAACGCCCGGTTCCGATCAACGATCCGCATCCGCTCTGGACAAAACATCCAAATGAGTGCAGCGATGAAGATTACAAAGAGTTTTACCGCAACGTATTCCATGATTACAAAGAGCCGTTATTCTGGATTCATCTGAACATGGATTATCCGTTCAACTTAAAAGGTATCCTCTACTTCCCGAAGATCAATACCGAGTACGATTCCATTGAAGGAACCATCAAGCTTTACAACAATCAGGTATTTATCGCAGACAATATCAAAGAAGTTATTCCGGAATTCCTGATGCTCTTAAAAGGTGTTATCGACTGCCCGGATCTGCCGCTGAACGTATCCAGAAGTGCACTTCAGAACGACGGCTTTGTAAAGAAAATCTCCGAGTACATCACCAAGAAAGTGGCTGACAAGCTCACAGGTATGTGCAAGACAGATAAAGAAAGCTATGAGAAATACTGGGATGACATCAGCCCGTTCATCAAATTCGGCTGCTTAAAAGATGAGAAATTCTGTGACCGTATGAACGATTACATCCTCTTCAAAGATATCAATGACAAATACATGACGCTTCCGGAGCTCTTAAAAGAGAAAGAGGAAAAAGAGGCAGAAGCTAAAGATGAAAATGCTGAGAATAAAGCTGATAACGCTGATGCAGATAAAGATACCCGCGAGACAATCTACTATGTAACAGATAAGAATCAGCAGGGACAGTACATTCGTATGTTCAAGGAATCCGATATGAACGCAGTCATCCTTGATCACAACATTGATACTTCTTTCATCACTCAGTTAGAGCAGCGGAATCAGCATTACAAATTTATGCGTATCGATGCTGATGTAACTGATGCACTGAAAGAAGAAGTATCTGAGGAAGATATGAAATCTGCACTGGATACTCTGACAGAGACTTTCCGCACCGCTCTTGGTAAAGAGAATCTGGATGTAAAAGTAGAAAAATTGAAAGACGCTTCTATCTCATCCATGATCACACTCTCCGAAGAGGGACGTCGTATGCAGGATATGATGAAGATGTACAATATGTACGGCATGGATCCGTCCATGTTTGGCGGCAATGAGACATTGGTTCTGAATGTCAACAACAAACTGGTTCAGTATATTCTTGCTCACAAAGATGGCGAACATGTACCGATGTTCTGTAAACAGCTTTATGATCTGGCTATGCTTTCCAACCAGCCGCTTTCACCGGAGGCTATGACAGCGTTCATTAACCGAAGCAATGAGGTTATGATGATTTTGGCTGATAAATAAATTTTAAGAGCAACTTTATAGGTAATATAAGAAATCCTCTTATTTTGCATCACGCAGGCTAAGACGCCTGCTTTGATGAAAAATAAGAGGGTTCTATTTTTTGACATTTCTCCCAAAAAACTGAGCCACCTTTCTTCGATGACTCAATTTGCATGTTTTCATTGTAATTTATTTTTTGGTGTTGGCAATGCTGCTATTTCGGCGTCACCATTGTTAATGGATCAACATATGTTCCAGATACTTTGAATCTGAGATCCAGATGATTTCCAGTTGCATCACCTGTCATTCCAACATATCCGATCACATCTCCCTGTGATACCTTTTGTCCTACGGTCACATTCAAGGAAAAACAATGCAGATACATTGTATGTACGCCGTTTCCGTGATCAATTTCGATATTATTTCCAAAACTGCTGCTGTATTCCGCTTTGATCACCGTTCCGGCTGCACAAGCCTGAATGGATGTGCCCGATGGTGCCGGAATATCAATTCCATTATGAAACTCCTGACCATGATACGGGCAGATACGGCTTCCAAATGAAGAACTGATTGTTTTATAACCTGTCAGCGGCCATACATAATCTGCTTTATTTTCACCCGAATCTGTATACTGCACTTTTCCGTCGATTACCTGGCAGTCTATGCCATTCCAACGCGCGGTTCCATTATAGGAAAAATCGACTTTTCCGTCCACCAGATACCAGATTCCGTTTTCATTTTCTGCAGCGCCAGTAAAATCAAAGTTTACTTTTCCACCTTCAATGCACCACCAGCCGTTTTCATTTTTCGCTACTGTGTTTGCTGAAAAATCCACTTCTCCTTCTCGGATCAGCCACCAGCCATTCTCGTTTTTTGCCACTGTATTCGCAGTAAAATCTACTTTTCCTTCCCGGATCAGCCACCAGCCATTTTCAT
>NZ_JRFU01000002.1 GCF_003122485.1 Eubacterium ramulus | reverse complement strand
TGCATGACGCGCACCTCGCAACAAGAATGCCGGAGCATTCTTGAATATATGCATGTATGGTTTAAACACTTTCAAATTCGTCGATAATCTCCTGTGATGGCGGTGCAGTCAGAAGGCTGACAATTACGATCGCAGCTGCGGAAGAAAGGAATGCAGGCAGCAGTTCGTAGATACCAAGCAGTCCACCATGCGGTGCGATCAGGAATTTCCAGATAAATACCATGGAACCGCCGACGATCATTCCGGCAAGGGCACCGTTTCGGTTGGAACGTTTCCAGAACAGTGCAAACAGCATAACTGCACCGAAGGTAGCACCAAATCCTGCCCATGCGAAGGACACGATACGGAATACGGAGCTGTCCGGGTTACGAGCCAGAAATACGCTGATAGCTGCGATGATCAGAACAGTAACACGCGCCATTGTCATAGATTGTTTTTTCGTACATTTGATTCCGAAGCAATCCTGCAGCAAGTTTTCTGAAATACTGGAAGATGCTGCCAGAAGCTGGGAATCAGAGGTAGACATGGTACTTGCAAGGATACCTGCAAGGATCAGACCAGCCATCAGTACGGCGAGAAATCCGTGATTGCTCAGCAGGACTGCAGTTCTGACGATCAGTGTCTCTGACTGAGAGGAATTCTCCAGCACGTCCATAGCACCTGTTTTTGTCATGGCGTTTCCGATAATACCGATAAAGATTGCGATAAACATGGAAATAACAACCCAGACAGAAGCGATACGACGGGATGTTTTTAATTTGTTTTCATCTTCAATACCCATGAAACGCAGCAGAATGTGCGGCATTCCAAAGTAACCTAAGCCCCATGCCAGAGTAGAAGCAATGGTCAGTCCGTTGTACGGAGTCGTTCCACCAGTTGCGGCATCGTGGAACATTGTCATGCTCAAATAACCTTTCAGGGACTGGGCATTTGTGATAACGGCATCCATTCCACCGGCCATATGTACACCGTAGATCAGTACGACGATCAGGGCACCGGTCATAATGATACTCTGGATCAGGTCGGTGGTACTTGCTGCCAGGAATCCTCCCAGAGAGGTGTAAGCTACGATAATAACAGCACTTACAATCATGGCAGGCATATACGGTACGCCGAACAGTGTGGCAAACAGTTTGCCGCAGGCTGCGAATCCGGATGCGGTGTACGGTACGAAGAAAATTACGATCATAATCGCTGAAATCGCCAGCAGGGAATTACTTTTGTCCCGATAGCGGTTTGCAAAAAAGGACGGGATCGTAATGGAATTGTTTGCTTTGTGGGAATAGCGGCGCAGACGTTTTGCAACGATGAGCCAGTTAAAATAAGTTCCGATGGCAAGTCCGATGGCGGTCCAACCTGCTTCAGCACAGCCGGACAGATATGCGACACCCGGCAGACCCATCAGAAGCCAGCTGCTCATGTCGGAGGCTTCAGCACTCATGGCGGTCACAACCGGACCGAGTTTTCTGCCACCCAGATAAAAATCACTGGTGTCGTTGTTTTTTCTGGAAAAGAGAACGCCAATCAATACCATAACACCCAGATAGATGATCATGATGATCAGCATTCCAATTGTGTTTGCGTTCATAAAATCAATCTCCTTTATTACGTTACTTCAACAAATTTCTGCCAGTATACCATGAATAAAAATAGACTGCAATACAGAATAAAGTATAGACTATAGTATAGAAAAATTATGAAAAATATGTATTAAATACGCTAAAATAAAGGAAAAATGAAACTAGACTAAAATATGAAAGAAAATATAGAATAAAAATAAATACAAAAGAAAACGGTATTTTAACAAGAGTAAAACAAGAAAAAGAGGAATTTCATAAATACATCATCCCCCAAAATACGGTTGATAAAATAACCATCCTTATTGATTATAAATGATGATATAAATGACTAACAGTATAAGTTAATGATAGGTGCTGTTATAAATAAAATAGGCTAACAGTGTAAGTTTTACAAATCATAATATGAATGAAATAAACTAACAGTGTAAGCCAATTTGAAAAGTTAATATATGTATTAATTTAGAAATATCTTTATTACGAATCATTGCGAATCTGTGCCAGATAGATCGGCATCGCCGTGGAACCATAAGTTTTCAGTGAATACTCCCCATTGCAGATGCACCAGTCATAAAGCAACGCACGCTCCGCAATCGCATACAGTTTTACCATCTCATTGACGGACAGATCCGTGCGGAACTCCCCGCTTTCCTGCCCTTCCCGGATAATGCGGCGCAACAGTTTATAATAGTAGCGGTTGCGGTCCAGCAGATGTTTTTCCCCTTTTGTAATTAATTGAGTGGATAACAGTCGTGCCAGCAGATCCAGAGAAATACTGTTTTCAATCATGGAAAAAGCTCCTGATTCAGATAGATCAGCTGTTCATAGCGGGTAGCAAACTGATCCAGCTGAGCTTCCAGTTCCGTATATTTTTCATCAAAAAGGAAAGAAAGGGAGCCAAGCAGGGCATCTTTTCCCTCAAAATAATGATAAAAAGAACCTTTGGATGTGCCGGATTCGGCAATGATCTCATCAATGGTTGTGTCATCGTATCCCTGTTCGTAAAACAGTTTCCATGCGGCAGAAATAATTTTTCCTTTTGTGTTGCGCGGTTGTTTTTTGCTCATATATAAAATCCTTTCAGAAAATAAATACAGGTGGACAAAATTTGAATATTCAAAAATGTTCCAGACATGCTTACTGCTGGATGTTCGTCGTGCAATGCATATCCTGAAAAATGTTATGAAAACAGTTATATTGTAGCAGAAAAAATGAAAAATGTGTGAAAAAACGGCAAAAAAGTGGTGACGGGTTGTGAGAAATAGACAAAAGTGGTAAAATAATATCACAGTTCACGTATCACATATATTTTGCTGACGACTACATTCGCATGAGGAGTTAATGGGATGTATCGTGGACTTTAGGAAGAATTTTGGAGGAACATTTATTATGAAGAAAATCGTAGGAAGACTGCTGAGTGTGTTGTTGATCGCCATGCTGGCTCTGGCAGGATGTGGAACAAAAGATACAGGAACAGCAGGTGGAAGTGCTTCTACAGAGACTGAGCAGGCTTCGGTAAAGTCAAAGGTGAAGTTTGATGGAACATACACAGCCGGGGATACTGTAAAGATTCAGATGGATCTTACGAAAGAAGGAACTTGTGATTATGGATATATCGGAATGTACAAACTGGTTACGAATGAGGATGGAATGAGGATCCTGAACCTGATCTATTATGGAGAAGAAAATGCAGAAAACAGCAGCGACAGCCAGCTTGCATATGATTCTTATGCAATCCAGCAGAATGAAGATGGCACTTACACCCGATGCAAATACACAGAAGGCGAGACACCAGATTTTTCAACAGGAACACAGATGAGCTGTGCCAGCGGTGATGATCAGATCATGAATGGAGAGCAGTTTGGTGCAGAGTATACATCCGATGGTGGCGCTTTTGTAAAACTCAATGAAGACGGAACCTTTATGTTTGGTGTCCACATGAACTACGCAGCAGACAAAAAACAGTTTGAACTGATTGGTGCAAGCGGATCATCCGTATATACTTATGAGACAGACGATGACCAGAACAGTATTGTTCTGAGTAACGAGGATGGCAATATAGTAATGAGCCTTGAACGGAAGGAGAGTTAAGTTATGAAACCAGAGGGAAGCAACGTAAGCTACAGAGACTTGGCAGAACGTTTTTATGCATTGGATACAGAAGTATACAAAGCATCCGGAAGTGAATTGGGGAAGGTATTTCCGGGACCAAAACACATTTCCGAAAAACAGATTCTGAAAGATTTTGAACGTGATGACACGGAAAAAATCAAGGACGAACTGATCCTGATCGGAAATATGATCAAGATCATTCAGGAGAATGGTGGACGCTATGAAGAATTTTTCATTCGTTATGAACATCTGTGCAAAGATATCATGGATGTTTTAGAGGATGATGGATTCCGTGATCAGATTACCAGAGATTTTACAAAAGATCATTTTGGACTGATGTACAAGACAGAGCAGAACCATATCGTAATCTGCATCGCCAGAGAGACAGGAGCAGGCGGTCATGAGATCGGCTCCAGACTGGCAGAACGTCTGGGATTCTCTTTTTACGATGATTCCGTGCTGGATCTGATGATCGATGAACTGGATGAAAAAATGCCGGGAATCGGTGGCAAAGATGCACATTTTATCAAGCAGAGCCGTGTGATCAAATCTATCGCAGAAGCCAGTGATTGTGTCATTGTAGGCCGTAGCTGCGGTCATGTACTGATGACAAATAATATTCCGCGTCTGAGTGTATTTATCGGGGCACCATATGAAAACCGTGTGCGTAGAAAAATGCTGATCAATGATCAGGGGCGCAAAGAAGCGGAAGAATTTATTCGCAAGACGGACAAACGCAGAAGAACTTCCTATGATTATTACACTGGTAAAAAATGGGGCAATCCGGCAGATTTTGATATTTGCATCAACAGTGCATGCTATGGCATTGAAGGAACCGTTGATTTACTGGAAAAATTGGTAAAATATTCACTGGAGCAGAAATAGAATTGATCTCAGTCGGAGATTGAACTCCCACTGAGAAATACTTGTTACTA
>NZ_JRFU01000199.1 GCF_003122485.1 Eubacterium ramulus | reverse complement strand
TCCTGCCGGAGGCTATATCAGATGGGGGATTGGCTCCCATCTGATATAAGTTTCTGTTAAGCGTCTTTTGCATCTTTCGCAAGCAAAAGCTCCATATCACTCTTTTTAAGAGCCATCTTATTTGAATAGATCGTAACGCAAAGGATTACGATAAGCAGGATACCTTCTATGATCTCCGAAGGAGATGTTGCTACACCACAGGAAACAAGTCCGTTCTCAATAATAACAATCGTAAATGATCCGATAATCGCTTTAAAAAGTTTACTTGAAAATCCTCCGGTAACAAGGATACCACCAAGGAAGATTGCCATCTGGATCTTCATCTCCATCATGTTACAAAGTGTACTTGACGCACCTGATACTTTACCAAGAAGGATGAATCCAAAAACACCTGCCATAAATCCTGAAATACAGAAACAGATAAAACGGATCTTATTTGTATTAATACCGATCGCCTTTACGGTTCTCTCATTTTCACCCATACTCTTGCAGTAATATCCGAATTTTGTCTTCTCAAATACGAAGAATACAATCACTACAAAAATGACAAGAATAATCAATGAAACCTTGAAGCTTGAAATAGTAAGCAGATATCTTGGTGCTGTAACTGTCTTCAGGGACAGAATAAAGTTCATCAATCCTCTTAATCCGATCAGACTTGCAAGTGTTGTCATAAAAGAGTCCGTTTTAAATTTTGTAATAATCCAGCCAAGGAAAGCACCAATCAGGGTACTGATAACAAGTGTCAGCGGAATCATCAAAAATTCTGATGTGGACTGTGAAATAAGTGCTGCGATTGTTGCGGAGAGAGCTGCATTGGCACCTACCGAAATATCTGTACTTCCGATGGATACAACAAAGATAACTCCCAGCGCTCCCAGTGCTACAGGCACTGTCTGAATTACAATATTTTTGATATTAAATAATGTTATGGTATTCCCATGAGATCCAATTGCAAAAAAGACAAACAGACCAAGCATGATAATTATGGGCATAACATCCAAAACATGAATTTTTTTTCGCATTAGATCATCTCCTCAATCATTTTTTCTTCACTGAAGTGGGAACTTCTTCCAATTTCTTTCTTGACCATACCATCTTTCATAACAATGATATTATCTGCCATACCCATAGCCTCTGTAAGCTCATCTGTAATAAGCAGCATAGTAAGACCTTTTTTCTTTGCTTCCTGCATTACGTGATAAATGTACGCTTTTACACCGATATCAACACCACGGGTCGGGCAGTCAACGATCAGAAGTTGCAGGTCTTTCAAAAGCCATCTTCCAAGATTTACTTTCTGTTTATTTCCACCGGAAAGACCATTCATATTCTGATTTACGCTTGTACATTTTACCTGATATTCTTTCTTGGCTTTATCTGCCATCTCTCTCATTTCTTTTGTACTGACATATCCGAATTTCTTGGATATCTCTTCCAGAGACGGTACACAGAAGTTATTCTGGATGGTTGTCGCCATCATCAGTGCTTCCTCATCCCTGTCTTTCGGAACATATGCGATTCTGTGTTTCAATGAGAACATTGCATCTTCTATCTCAAGATTTTCGGCGTTTAATAAAACTTTACCGGATGTTGGTTTTACCAGACCGTAAGCAGCCTGTCCTACATCGTGGATACCGGAATCGGAAAGTCCACAGAATGCAAGGATCTCTCCTTTATGAACTTCAAAACTTACGTCTTTTAATCCGGTATTTGTTGATACGTGGTCAAAGGAAAATACTACTTCATCCTCGTAGATTTCTTCTTCATCCACGCGGTAATAATCTCCGCTCATCTCACGACCGACCATCATTCGTTTGACATCATCATCTGTCACATCACTGGTCTCTACGGTTCCAACTGCTCTTCCATCTCGAAGTACCGTAATGGAATCGGAGATACGAAGTGTCTCTTCCAGATCGTGAGAAATCAGTAAGATTGCTCTTCCAAGTTCTTTGAACTTTTTAATAAGCTCATAG
>NZ_JRFU01000198.1 GCF_003122485.1 Eubacterium ramulus | reverse complement strand
TTATCAATGCGTATAAAAGTGCAAGCAGCCGTCTGTTGAAAAAAGAATATCCACAGGTCAGGGAAAAACTCTGGAAGGGGGCATTCTGGAGTTAGAGTTTCTGTCTGCTGACTGCGGGCGGTGCACCGATTGAGGTTATTCGCAGCTATATTGAAACACAGGGGGAGAAAAAGCGATGAACATGGCATATCGTTTTCGGATATATCCAACCAGAGAGCAGAAAAACCTGCTTGCAAAGACCTTTGGTAGCTGCCGTTTTCTGTATAACCAGATGCTGAGCGATAAGATACGGGAATATGAAGCCTCGAAAAAGATGCTGCGGAATACACCGGCGATGTATAAAAAAGAATATCCGTTTTTGAAAGAAGTGGATGCTCTGGCACTTGCAAATGTGCAGCTGCATTTGGAAAAAGCATATAAAAATTTTTTCAGGGATCCGAAAAGTGGTTTTCCAAAATTCAAGTCAAAACACAGGAGCAGAAAAAGTTATACAACGAACCTGGTAAATGGAAATGTTCAGGTAGAAGATCACCGGATAAAACTGCCGAAACTCAAGTGGATCCGTATGAAAAAGCACCGGGATATACCGGAAAAATACCGTTTGAAATCCGTAACGGTCAGCATGGAACCTTCCGGAAAGTATTATGCAAGTCTTTTATATGAAATATCTGACTGTGAGAATCAAACAGGAGGAGTGGATTATGAAGATGCAAAAATACTGGGGATCGACT
>NZ_JRFU01000197.1 GCF_003122485.1 Eubacterium ramulus | reverse complement strand
TACTCACCACTTGCAGAAGTGGGAGTCTCAACTCAGACTGAGATGAAAGCTATTTGGTTTCTGGAAAAGGCTGTGATATGTCCGGGAAAAAATACAGTAAGAAGTATGTAAAAAATAACAATAATAGTTGACTTTCTGTTTAATAATAGTATAATCAAAATCGTGCGAAAAGTTTAGTGACAGTCAACATTTTGTTAACTATTTAGAATAGTAGTGTTAATCCAAAAGAAATGGAAGCGAGAACATGGAACCGAATTATGTGAATTGCAGAATCGGAGAAAAAATCAAAGATCTGAGAAATCAGAATGGTCTGACGCAGCAGGAGCTGGCAGACCGGTCAGAATTGACGAAAGGATATATTTCCCAGTTAGAGCGTGGTCAGGTGGCACCTTCTGTGGTGACACTGTTGGATCTCATCGAATGTCTGGGAACGACACCGTCTGAATTTTTCAAGGAGACGGAAGAAGAACATGTGGTGTATTCGGAAGGCGCATTTTTTGAAAAAATTGATGAAGCCGGAAACAGCATTCAGTGGATTGTGCCGAATGCGCAGCAATATCAGATGGAACCGTTGCTTGTGGTGGTTCAGCCAAAGGAGAAATTGCAGGAGGATAAGCCTCATGAGGGCGAGGAGTTCGGATATGTGATTTCTGGAAGAATCCGTTTGCACCTTGGCGACAAGACATATACCGTGAAATCCGGAGAAAGTTTTTATTTCTGTGCGAACAGAAATCATTATATTGAAAATACCGGCAGCCGCCCGGCAAAATTTGTGTGGGTGAGCACGCCGCCAACCTTTTAACCAAATCAAGGAAGTCCCCTGCTTCAATTGCGAAAAGCAATAAGCAGGGGTAGGGACTTGCTTGTATCAGGAGGGGGGCAAGCCCCTTCTGATAAGCTGCGAAGCAGCTATTTGGTTATGAGCAAGTAGCGAAGGCGGATTGCGAATATCCTTTGACTAAAGTAAGTATCCTGTTTTCAATGTGAAAAATGAGCAGCGAAGGGGACTTATCTTGAGTGGGTTAAACAGGAAAAATAATTAACATGAGGAGAAATGGGATGGAACAGCCAATTTTAAATTTACAGCATCTGACGAAATCTTTTGACGGGAAAAAGATTCTGGATGATCTGAGTATTGATATCGGAAGAAATGAATTTGTGACATTATTAGGTCCTTCCGGCTGCGGTAAGACAACGACACTGCGTATCATCGGCGGATTTGCCACACCGGATGAGGGAAAAGTTATTTTTGAAGGACAGGATATCACAAATCTGTCTCCAGATAAACGTCACATCAATACCGTATTTCAGAAATATTCTTTGTTTTCCCATATGAGCGTTGGAGAAAATATTGCTTTTGGACTGAAATTAAAGAAAAAAAGCAAATCTTATATTCAGGATAAGATCAAATATGCACTGAAACTGGTAGATCTGGAAGGATTTGAGGATCGTCATCCGATGTCTCTCTCCGGCGGACAGCAGCAGCGTATCGCCATTGCCCGTGCCATTGTAAATGAGCCGGAAGTACTGCTGTTGGATGAGCCTCTGGGGGCACTGGATCTGAAACTGCGTCAGGATATGCAGCAGGAGCTGATCAAAATTAAAAATGAGCTGGGTATTACCTTTATTTTTGTTACCCATGATCAGGAAGAAGCACTGACCATGTCTGACCGTATCATTGTTATGAACCAGGGGCTGATCCAGCAGGTAGGAACACCGGTAGATATTTACAACGAGCCGCAGAATGCCTTTGTAGCAGATTTTATCGGCGAGAGTAATATCATAGACGGTGTGATGCCGAAGGATTGTCTGGTGGAAATCCTTGGATGTCCGTTCCCATGCGTGGATACCGGATTTGCTCCGAATGAAAATGTCGATGTGGTTATCCGACCGGAGGATATGGAATTTGTACAGCCGGGAGAGGGTATGATGGACGGTGTTGTGACATCCATTTTGTTCAAAGGTGTTCACTATGAGATGAAAGTGCAGGCAAAAGGCTTTGAGTGGCTGGCGCACAGTACCATTGCTTACCATCCGGGTACAGAGATCGGTTTGTATGTAAAACCGGAAAATATTCAGATCATGCACAAACCAGTGTCTTCCGCACAGGAGGTTATCAAAAAGGATGAATAAGAGAAGTTTACTGGCTACGCCGTATATTATCTGGATCATGGGATTTACGGTATTGCCGATTTTGATGATCGTATTTTATGCGCTGGGGGATGGAAACGGCGGATTTACGTTGGCGAACATTCTGGCGATTTTCCAGCCGGTGCATTTGAAATCTTTATTGCTGGCACTTTGGCTTGCACTGCTCTGCACCGCCATCTGTCTGGTGCTGGCATATCCGCTGGCAGTAATGCTGCGGAAATTGAACATCGGAAAACAGGGAATGATGGCAATCATCGTGATCCTGCCGATGTGGGTAAATTTTGTACTGCGTATCATGGCATGGCAGCTATTGTTATCCAGAAACGGTATTATCAATGCACTGCTTGGCGCACTTGGACTGCCGGGACAGCATCTTGCCAATTCCAATGTGGCAATTGTAATCGGTATGGTATATGATTATCTGCCATTTATGATCCTGCCGGTATACAATGCGGTTTCCGAGCTGAATGAGGATATCCTTGAGGCAGCCAGAGACCTTGGCGCACCGCCAAAAGCAGTACTGACAAAAATTATGATCCCGCTGACCATGCCGGGAATCATCAGTGGAATTACCATGGTATTTGTTCCGTCACTGACCACTTTTGCCATTCCGGATATTCTGGGCGGCGGTAAGATCATGCTGATCGGAAATATTATTGAACAGGAATTCTCAACAAGTATGAACTGGAATCTTGGTTCTGGTTTATCCATTGCGCTGATGATCTTTGTGTTGATCAGTATGATGTTTACTTCAAAAACAGATGCAGGAAAGGAGCGCAGCGTATGGTAAAGCGATTTTTTATGAAATTTTATCTGGTGCTGATCATTGCGTTTTTGTATATTCCGATTGCAGTGCTGGTCGTTCTTTCCTTTAATGCATCCAGATCCCGTGTTGTATGGGGTGGATTTACACTGGAATGGTATCAAAACCTGCTACACAACAGTGATGTAATGGCGGCGTTACAGAATACATTGACCATTGGTTTCGCATCTGCGGCGATCGCAACCGGAATCGGTCTTTTGGCAGCCATCGGTATCGATGCAATGCGAAAAAGAAGCTACACACTGACTCTTGGCGTGGGAAATATTCCAATGTTGAATGCAGATATTGTAACAGGTATCGCACTGATGCTGTGGTTTTCCAGATTTACGAATTTAGGTTATGTAAGTATTTTACTGGCGCATATCACGTTCAATATTCCATATGTCATTTTGAGTATTTTACCGAAACTGCAACAGATGGATATGAGTGTGTACGAGGCGGCACGAGATCTTGGCGCAAACAGCGTGACAGCATTTGTACGTGTCATTCTGCCAATGATCTTCCCGTCTGTAATGAGTGGATTTTTCATGGCGCTGACAATGTCCATGGATGATTTCGTTGTTACGTATTTCACAAAGGGAGCAGGAATCAATACCTTATCCACCATGATCTACGGTGAGTTAAAGCGTGGTATCAAGCCGGAAATGTATGCACTTTCCACACTGATTTTTGTGGTAGTATTGGTGATCTTACTGCTGGCAAATTATGTTCCGAGAATTCATCAGAACAGAGTGAACGCAGGTCGCAAAGCAACTGCGTTCATGAGCAGGTAGCAAAAGCGGATTGCAAATGTCCGCTTTAGAGCAGCAGTACGATAAACGGCAAAAAGGCGGTTGCGATAAAAATATCAGATGGGAGATGACTCCCACCTCTATAGGTGGTGAAAAACAAGCTAGTATCAGTGGTGGGAGCCAATCCCCCATCTGATATAGCCTCCGGCAG
>NZ_JRFU01000196.1 GCF_003122485.1 Eubacterium ramulus | reverse complement strand
GAGGAAGCAACGACACCGGAGGAAATGTATTCCAAATATATGGCGAGTACGATTCCATATGATCTGGTCTGTTCTTCCGATTACATGGTAGAGCGTTTTATCGAAGAGGGTGAGGCGGAAGAAATCGATTACAGCAAAATGCAGTATATCGATAATATTGGTGATCTTTACTGGGAAATGTCCAAATCTTATGATCCGGAACTCAAATACAGCGTTCCGTATTTCTGGGGAACCGTAGGTATCTTGTACAACACAAATATGGTGGATGAGGAGATCACAAGCTGGGACAGTCTGTTTAACGGAAAATACGCCGGAGAGATTATTATGCAGAACAGTATCCGTGATGCGTATATGTGTGCATTGAAATATAAAGGATATTCTCTGAACACAACAGATCGTAAGGAACTGGACATTGCACAGAAGCTGCTGATCGAGCAGAAACCGGATGTGGAAGCATATTTCGTAGATGAAGTCCGCGAGGAGATGGTTGCCGGAAATGCGGCATTAGCTGTCTGCTATTCCGGTGAGGCATATTTAGCCAACGATTATGATGAAGATCTGGAATATGTCGTTCCGGAGGAGGGCTCCAATGTATGGTTTGATTCCTGGACAATGATGAAAAAAGGAGAAAACCATGAGGGTGCACTGAAGTTCCTGGATTTCCTCTGCAGAGAAGATATTGCGATGAAAAACTTTGAGGAAATCTATTATCCGACACCGAATACAGCAGTATACGATCAGCTGGATGAGGAGACAAAGAATGATCCGTTGATTTTCCCGAGTGAGGAGACACTGGAAAAATGTGAGGTATACAAAGCATTGGATGCGGATACCACAGCATATTACAGTCAGCTCTGGAAAGAACTTAAGACAAGCTGACGCTTGCAGGCAGGATACTGACAGGTATCCTGTTTTTTTCTCTTGTGGAAATATCCTGTTTGCGTTATAATAGGAACGCTTATGGAATGAAGAAAACGATTCAGAAAAATTTATCAGTTTGTGTGATTCAAAATCATGTGTAGATTTTACTAGCATATGAAGATAAACTGAAAAAGTTGGATGTTGAATCGAAATAAATATACAGAAAGAGGTAGAGTTATGGCTAAAGTCAGAACAAGATTTGCACCGAGCCCGACAGGCCGTATGCACGTTGGTAATCTGCGTACCGCTTTGTACACATATCTGATCGCAAAGCATGAGGGCGGAGATTTTGTATTAAGAATAGAAGATACTGACCAGGAGCGTTTCGTAGAAGAAGCACTGGGCATCATTTACCGTACACTGGAAAAAACAGGTCTGATCCACGATGAAGGACCGGACAAAGATGGCGGCTATGGTCCGTACATCCAGAGTGAGCGCTGCAAGAGCGGTCTTTATCTGGAATATGCAAAGAAACTGATCGAAAAAGGCGAGGCATATTACTGCTTCTGCGACAAAGAGCGTCTGGATTCTTTAAAACAGAACATCAACGGTAAAGAGATCAGCGTTTATGACAAACATTGTCTGCATCTTTCCAAAGAAGAAATCGAGGCAAATCTGGCAGCAGGAAAACCGTATGTTATCCGTGCCAATGTACCGAATGAAGGAGAGACAACTTTCCATGATGAGATTTACGGAGACATTACACAGCCAAACTCTGAGCTGGATGACATGATCCTGATCAAATCCGACGGATATCCGACTTACAACTTTGCAAACGTTGTAGATGATCATCTGATGAACATCACACACGTAGTCCGTGGTAATGAGTATCTGTCTTCCGCACCGAAATATACAAGACTGTATCATGCCTTCGGATGGGAAGAGCCGAAATACATCCACTGCCCGCTGATCACAAACGAAGAACATCAGAAACTGAGCAAACGTAGCGGACATTCTTCTTATGAAGACCTGATCGAACAGGGATTTTTATCTGAGGCAGTTGTAAATTTTGTTGCACTGCTTGGATGGAGTCCGGTAGACAACCGTGAGATCTTCTCCTTAGAGGAGCTGGTGAAAGAATTTGATTATCATCACATCAGCAAATCTCCGGCCGTTTTTGATATGGTAAAACTGAAATGGATGAACGGCGAGTACATCAAAGCAATGGATTTTGATGCATTCTACGAGATGGCAGAGCCGTACATCAAAGAAGTGGTACATCGTGATTGTGATTACAAGAAGATCGCTCAGATGGTAAAAACACGTATCGAGATCTTCCCGGATATCAAAGAGCATATTGATTTCTTCGAGGCAGTTCCGGAGTACGATGTAGCAATGTATACACATAAAAAGATGAAAACAAATGCAGAGACATCTCTGGCAGTTTTAAAAGATGTGTTACCGTTACTGGAAGCACAGGAAGATTACAGCAACGATGCCCTGTATGCAATGCTTAGCGGTTATGTAAAAGAAAACGGATACAAGAACGGTTATGTAATGTGGCCGATCCGTACTGCACTTTCCGGAAAACAGATGACACCGGGTGGAGCAACTGAGCTGATGGAGGTACTTGGAAAAGAAGAGTCCATCGCACGTATCAAAGCTGCTATCGAAAAACTGACAGCAGAAGCATAAGAAAAATGAATATCATACCAGATGTTGTGTCATGGAAATATGACACAGACAGTTTGGTTATCAGATCTGACATCAGGGGAGGGGTAAGAGTACCTGATCACGACGGAACTCTTTCCCTCTCTTTTTGTGCGTAAAAACCTCTGTTTTTGAGGAATAGGTGTGTAAAAAAATGCACATACAAGATATAGTATTGATATTTGAAAAACATTTTTTGTCAATTGTGCAAAGTGCTATTTTTGCATTTTGAAATTTTTTGAATTAAATGGAAAAAGTTGCGAAAAAAAGGCAGTATTCTGAGTGATTTCAAAAAGTCAATACGTTAACTGAAATTTGTGGATATTGATAGAAAATCACTAGATGTAGGATTTGCAATTGAAAATCAACACTAGATATTGTACAATGGTCAAGAACGGTCCTCCAGAGAAGAAGACAGGGCTTCGAAAGGGATCAACAGGATCGTTATAATAGAAATTCAACTGTTTGGAGAGAAAAAAGGGTTGGATGTTACTTGAGACAACTCTGAACAGCAGATGAACAAATAATAAAAGTAAGAGAAAAAGTGGTAAGAAAGGGCGAGTGGAATGAAGATTATTAAACGTAGCGGATCAGAATCGCAGTTTGATCTGGATAAGATTATTTCCGCAGTGATCAGGGCGAATGACAGTGTGGCAGAGACTGAGCGGATGAGCAAAGAGCAGATCGCAGTTATCGGAGCCAATATGCGTACGATTTGTGAAGGCATGAATCGTGCACTGAGTGTAGAGGAAATTCAGGATCTGGTAGAGAATCAGATCATGAACCAGAGAGCCTTTTCTGTAGCGCGTAACTATATCACCTACCGATATAAGAGAGCGCTGGTGCGTAAGTCCAACTCAACAGATGAGCAGATCTTAAGCCTGCTTGAGTTTGACAACGAAGAAGTAAAACAGGAAAACTCCAACAAAAACCCGGCAGTTAACAGCGTACAGCGTGACTATATGGCGGGAGAGGTAAGTAAAGATATTACAAAACGTTTCCTTCTGCCGGAAGATATCGTGGATGCACATGAGAAAGGTCTGATCCATTTCCACGATGCTGATTATTTTGCGCAGCATATGCACAACTGCTGTCTGGTAAATCTAGACGACATGCTGGAGAACGGAACCGTGATCAGCGAGACAATGATCGAAAAACCACACAGCTTTTCTACTGCATGTAACGTAGCAACACAGGCGGTTGCACAGATCGCAAGTTCTCAGTACGGCGGACAGAGTATTTCCCTGTCCCATCTGGTACCGTTTGTACAGGTAAGCCGTGAGAAATATCAGAAAGAAGTTGCTTACGAATTCGAGCAGAGTGGTATCGAAGCAGATGAAGAGACAATCAATAAAGTAGCAGAGCTTCGTGTACAGAAAGAAGTAAAACAGGGCGTTCAGATGATCCAGTATCAGGTGATCACGCTGATGACAACCAATGGTCAGGCTCCGTTTATCACGATTTTTATGTATCTGAATGAAGTTCCGGAAGGACGCACCAGAGACGATCTTGCAATGGTTATTGAGGAAGTGTTAAAACAGCGTATTCAGGGTATCAAGAATGAAAAGGGTGTTTATATTACACCTGCATTCCCGAAACTGATCTACGTTTTGGAAGAAGACAACATTCATGAGGACAGCAAATACTGGTATCTGACAAAACTTGCTGCAGAGTGTACCGCAAAAAGAATGGTGCCGGATTACATCTCTGAGAAGATTATGTTTGAAAATAAAGTAGACAAAAACGGTGAGGGACATTGTTATCCGTGCATGGGATGCCGTTCCTTCTTGACACCGTATGTAGATCCGAAAACAAATCAGCCGAAATATTACGGACGTTTCAACCAGGGCGTTGTAACTGTCAACCTGGTTGATGTAGCGTGCTCTTCCGGCGGAAACATGGAAAAATTCTGGAAGATTTTTGATGAGCGTCTGGAACTTTGCCACCGCGCATTAGTTTGCCGTCATGAGCGTCTGGAAGGAACACCTTCTGATGTAGCTCCGATCCTGTGGCAGCATGGCGCACTGGCAAGACTGAAAAAAGGTGAGACCATTGATGAATTGCTTCACGGTGGATATTCCACAATCTCACTGGGATATGCAGGTCTGTGCGAATGTGTTCGTTATATGACAGGAAAATCCCACACAGATCCAAGTGCAACACCGTTTGCACTGGAAGTAATGCAGCATATGAACGATGTCTGCAACGAGTGGAAAGCAGAGCACAACGTAGACTTCAGTCTGTATGGCACACCGCTTGAGTCCACCACTTACAAATTTGCAAAATGTCTGCAGAAACGTTTTGGACTGATCCCGGGTGTAACAGACAAAAACTACATCACAAACAGCTATCATGTACACGTAACAGAGAATATAGATGCTTTTGAAAAACTGAAATTCGAAGCGCAATTTCAGAAGCTGTCTCCGGGCGGTGCGATCAGTTACGTGGAAGTACCGAACATGCAGCAGAATCTGGATGCAGTACTTGCAGTAATGCAGTACATTTATGACAACATCATGTACGCAGAGCTGAATACAAAGAGTGATTTCTGTCAGGTATGCGGTTACACTGGTGAGATCCAGATCGTAGAGGAAGACGGAAAACTGATCTGGGAGTGTCCGAACTGCGGAAACCATGATCAGGATAAGATGAATGTGGCACGTCGTACCTGTGGTTATATCGGAACACAGTTCTGGAATCAGGGAAGAACTCAGGAAATTAAGGAGAGAGTGCTTCATCTGTAAATTAGCAAAAAAGCCATGAAATTTCGGCCGAGGAAAAAAAGCCTTAAAAACTCTGAGATTTGTAACAAAAATAATAAATTAAAAAAAGACTGCTATGTAATTGTTGAGAAAGACGTTATATAACGGTCTTTCTTAATATATGTTAAAGAAAATCGACGGCTGTTGACAGGAGAAAAAGTGGAATGGTATGATTATTTTATAAAAATAGTAGGAGACGGTATGGGAAAAAGGAGGGGAGTATGAACAGCAGAAAAAAGGCGATAAAGGCAGTTATTATTGTATTAATTGCAGCAGTTGCATTTGGATATGGAACTTATACAACGTTACGTTCGGGTGTTTATGTAGGAGATGACTTTTTCTATAAAAAAAGTGATTCGCGGTATGAAAAGAACATTTCTAATTATATAGAGCAGACATCGGATCATGAATTTACAATTGTTTCTCACGATAAAAAACAGGAAGTTTCCTATGAGATAGAAAAGGAACAAATTACATTTTATTTTCCAGATCAGACTATATCAGGAAGCTGGGATACAGAGCAGAAAGAGTTGTATGATAACGGAGTGCCAGTACTCCAGAATGGAAACTTTGAATTTTCTGAAGATGGCGTGAATATTACTCCAGACATGGGACAGGAGCGTTGCAGTTACGCACTGTGCAGGATCATCTATAATGATCAGGAAACAATTTCAAAATGGTATATGAATATACTTGGACTGGTTTTGTATATTCTTGGAATTATCTGGGTGATGTATCCGGAAGAATGTTATTTCTTTTTGCGGAAGTGGCAGTATAACAACGGAGAGTTATCTGCGATGGGGCGTTTGTGGCAGCAGATTGGTGGCGGCATTCTGGCAGTATTTGGACTTTTTATTATGAGTGGTATGGCAACGATTCTTGAAAAATAGAATACCAAAAAAGAGCATATAGTATTATAATAGGGAATGATACAGAGACATAGATGCTGGAGGAATAAAACAATGAAATTACCAAAAGATCCTGTGATGCTTTTAAGCGTTGTAAATACAGATCTGAGAGACCATTATCCATCATTGGCAGAACTGGCAAAAGCGTATGGTGTAACAGAACAGGAAATTATAGATCAGCTTGCACAGATCAATTATGAATATAAGCCGGAGACAAATCAGTTCCGATAAGCTGTAGAGAGTATCTGGAGGGGATAGAACATGTATTATTGTAACATAAAAAAATCAGATATTGCGGACGGACCGGGAGTACGCGTAACCTTATTTGTGTCCGGATGTACGCATCATTGTGAGGAATGTTTTCAACCGGAGACATGGAATTTTTCCTATGGTCAGCCTTTTACAAAAGATGTAGAAGAAGAACTGATGGATGCATTGCAACCTGGATATGTGTCAGGTCTGACATTACTTGGCGGGGAACCATTTGAGCCGGAGCATCAGTACGTGTTGCTTCCGTTTTTACAGAGAGTGCGCCGTGAATTGCCGAAAAAAACAATCTGGGCTTACAGTGGCTATGTATACGAAGAACTGATCGGCAAAGAGAGCGGAACAGGGAGAGCACGCTGTGAGGTGACGGATGCGGTGCTTGCTTGTGTGGATGTGCTGGTAGACGGAGAATTTATGAAAGATAAGAAAAATATCAGTCTGCAGTTCCGAGGATCGGAAAATCAGCGTCTGATCGATCTGAGAAAAACCGAAGAAGCCGGTGAAATCGTATGGTGGGACGGAAAATAGAAGCTACATATATTCCGGTTGGAAGTTAGTTGCTGTCAAAATTGATGTCAAAACATAAAAAATAAGGGTTTTCGGGACTATGAAAAATGCCCGGAAACCCTTATTCTATGCGGATAACAGGACTTGAACCTGCACGGTCTCCCACCAGAACCTAAATCTGGCGCGTCTGCCAATTCCGCCATATCCGCAAAGTAATGAACGCGCTCTGGCGCGTCTGCCTACCATTGAACGTTAGTAGTTCAATGGTCATGAATTCCGCCATATCCGCAAAACTAAAAAATTTAGTCACAAATCGAATTATACAGAATACAAAACAAAAAATCAACCGTTACTTTCATTAAAATAATCATTAAAAATTGTGAAAAATTATGGTTCCGTAAATGGATAGTGATAAATTTGTTACTATTTATATATTTTACCTCTATTTTACGTTGAAAATTCTTATATTTTACCTATTTTCAATAAATTACGTTTAAGATAAAGACAAATTTACAATTTACTGTTAAAATAGATTCGTATGTAAAAATCTATTTACAATTTTTTTACGAATATTACGGAGGATAAATATATGTCTATAGTAGAAGTGTTTTCACTATTGGGTGGCGTTGGATTGTTCCTTTTTGGTATGACGATCATGTCCGCTGGTCTGAAAAATGCCTGTGGTGATAAACTCCAGACAATTTTGGAACACGCAACAAAAAACAAATTGATTGCAATTGCTGTGGGACTTGGTATGACGATACTGGTTCAGAGTTCTTCGGCTACGGATGTTATGGTTATCGGATTTGTAAACTCAGGTCTGATGAACTTGGGACAGGCGATCGGTGTTATTATGGGTGCCAATATTGGTACAACAATCACTGCACAGATCACAGCGTTTAACATCAGTACATTTACGCCGCTGCTTCTTTTTGCAGGTGCGATCATGTATCTGTTTATGAAAAATGATTTTGTGAAGCATGTAGGATCTGTCATCATGGGCTTTGGTATGTTATTCCAGGGTATTACCATGATGAAAGTTGCGATTCAGCCGTTATCCCAGAGTGAAGGATTTGTTTCATTCTTATCCACATTGAACAATCCGGCACTTGCAATTCTCTTTGGTATTGCATTTACGGCATTGCTGCAGAGTTCTTCTTCTTCAACCGTTATTTTTCAGGCGTTTGCCATTCAGGGACTGCTTAGCTACAACGTAGCTGTTTACCTGGTAATTGGTGCGGCAATTGGTTCTGTTACACCAAACCTGCTTGCAAGTCTGACTGCAAACAGAAACGGAAAGAGAGCGGCAATTTTGAACCTGCTGTTTAACGTATTCCGTGCGGGAATTCTGGTTGCATTGATCAATATCTTCCCAATCATACTGACAGGAATCCAGAGTCTGTCACCGAGCGATGTTGGACGTCAGGTGGCAAATACACATACGATTTTTGCAATTATCGCGGTTTTGGTGGAATTACCGTTTACAAACAAACTGATTTGGCTGGCAGAGAAGATTGTTCCGGTGCTTCCGGAGGAAAACCAGCAGTTAGAAGACCGCTCTTTGATTTATATGACACAGATGACAAAAGTGCCGGCTCCGGTTGCTTTGCGTCAGACACAGCGTGAGATTACACGTATGGGACATATCGCAGCTGACAATCTGAAACGTGCACTGGATTGCTTCTTCAATTACAGTACGTCAAAGGCAGCTTCCGTACGGTCTCATGAGGAGAGTGTCAATATCCTGAATCATCTGATTGCAGATGCCATGGTAGACCTCAGATCCCTGGATCTGTCACCGGAAAATATGCGTCGTGTGTCTATGATGACCATTGCGGTTACTGATATTGAGCGCTTATCCGATCATGCGGAAAATATTGTAGAGTACATTGAACAGATGAATGCGAAAAAAGCAGAAATGTCAGAGGCAGCCAGAAAAGAACTTCTGGATATGTCTCAGGATGCGTTGGATGCCGTTTATCTGGCGTTGGATATTTTTGAAAAAGATGATTACAGCAAGCTGGATCAGATTGAAATTCTGGAGCAGCATGTAGATGATCATGAGAAAGATCTCATTAATAATCACATTGAGCGTATTATGAACTCTATGTGTAATCCACTTGGTGGAGTTATTTTCTCCGATCTGGTTACCGATCTGGAGCGATGTTCCGATCATGCCATTAATCTGGCATACGCATTAAAAGAACGTCCATCTGAATTGGACGCACCGAAATTAGTGTAAATTTTACGGGTAATTGTGTGGTTTAAATTCAAGAATGCTCCGGCATTCTTGTTGCGAGGTGCGCGTCATGCA
>NZ_JRFU01000195.1 GCF_003122485.1 Eubacterium ramulus | reverse complement strand
TTGCTGATGACATATTTTGCCCCAAGTTCTTTTAACAGACAGGTGATCTCCAGACTGCTCTGAAAATTTGTGCCGATGCAGACAAAACATTTGTCAAAGTTTCCGACGCCTAGGCTTTTTAACACTTCTTCTTTGGTGCAGTCACCGATTTTTGCATCTGTGACATAAGGGAGAAGCGGCTCTAATAATTCTTCGTTCTGATCAACGATCATAACTTCGTTTCCAAGTTTGGCAAGATTTCGGCATAAATGACTGCCGAAACGTCCCATTCCGATAATTAAAAATGATTTCATAATAAAATCCTTTCTGTGAAAATAAGTAGATTTGGTGTAATAAAATAAATAGTAACAAATATGCAATGGCAAGACGTTATCAGAAGTAATTTGCCGTATGTAATAACGAATATGCCGAAAAATCAAAGTATACCAACAGATTGCCGGGTCTTATGTTTAACCGATGCTGATATGCTCTTTGGGCTGGCGAACGTGTGCGAGTCGTTTTTTATCTGTAAAGGACATGGCGAAGGAAAGACTTCCCACACGTCCAAGATACATCAAAATGATCAGGATCACTTTGGCAGCCGGTACCAGAGAAGGTGTGACACCAGTGCTCATGCCAACAGTGCTGACCGCGGATACGACATCGAAAAGTATCGTGGTCAGGTCAAGATTCTGCAGCATTGAGATCAAAAACGTGGCAACCACTGCCAGCAGCAGATGTGTCGTAAATACAGCAGCAGCTTTTGAAATTGCATCATCTTCCATCCGGCGTTTGAAAATGTTGACACCGTCTGTTCTGGTCAGGGTAGAGCGCAGATACAGGATCAGTACGGCAATCGTTGTCACTTTGATACCGCCCGCGGTAGAACCCGGACAACCGCCGATAAACATCAGGATAATGGTCAGAAACTGACTGCTCTGGCTCAAAGAGGCAATGTCGGTTGTGTTAAAACCGGCGGTTCGTGGTGTGACGGCACAAAACAGAGCATTTAAAAGTGCCTGGGAACCGCTCATGTCTGCAAACAATGCATGGCGCTCCAGAATCCAGAACAAAATCGTTGGAACAACAGCCAGGATTACGGAAGTGACCAGCACAATTTTGGTATGCAGTGCATATTTGCGAAAATGTAGTTTGTGTTCTTTTAAATCACTCCAGACGAAAAATCCAATGCCGCCAATCAGGATCAGAGCCATCAGAGTCAGGCAAACCACCCAGTTTGCGTTGTATCCGATGAAGGATGACATTCCAAATGCGCCCATCAGGTCAAAACCTGCATTACAAAAAGCGGAGATGGAATGGAAAATGCCATAATAAAGTGCCTGATGAAAAGGCATATCCCGCCAAAAACAGAGGGTCAGGATAATGGCACCGACACCTTCAAATAGTAAAGTTCCCCGTAAGATTAATCGTGCAAGCCGGACGATTCCGCCGGTATTCAGCACATTTACGCTCTCTTTTAATAAACCGCGCTGGCGTAACGTGATTTTTTTGCGAAGAAAAAGGGAAAAACCGAAACCAAAAGTGATAAATCCCAGTCCCCCAATCTGAATCAGGGTGATAATGATGATCTGCCCGAACAGTGACCAGTGCAGATACGTATTTGTGACTACCAGTCCCGTCACACAGGTGGCACTGGTGGATGTAAACAGAGCAGTGAGAAAATCAGTGGGTGTACCACTCCGGCTTGCCGCAGGTGTCATAAGCAGCAGCGTACCGATCAGAATGATACAGAAAAATCCCAGTGCGATCATCTGCATCTGTGAAATATTATTTCTTGCTTTGGCAAACATAGTAACCTCCAAAATTCAATCAAGTCGAACTTCAAAACAGTATACCATGATTCTTGTAAATATGCTATACTGTACGAAAAGTTTGACAGGAAGGAGATGGCGTGATGGTAAGTCTGATTTTTTGGTTTATTGTATTGATTTTTATTATTTCCAGTGTAGTAAAAGGCAAAAAGAAGCCTGCAAACAGAAATAGAAATGCAGGAACGACACAAAGCTGTCCGGTACAGAAACCGCGGACACAGCCGACAGCGGCACAAACGGTGAAAAAACAGCAGACATCCTATGGATCTTATAAACAGTCGAAGGCAAAGCCAGCGGCTTCCACGACAAAATATTCCGATACAAAAAAGGCAAAAGCTTCTGAACAGCGCGCACAGCAACAGCAGCAGGCAGAGCAGATGAGCATTTTTGATCAGAACGAGATTGTGGCAGCAGCAAAAGCGAACACCAGAGAGGTGGAGCTGGATAATGACAGGGACGCTGAAAATCAGAATCTGATGGATGATGTCTATGAGGTAATGGTCAAAGGACCAAAAAACAACATAGAATTTCAGCGTGATTTTATTGCAGAAGGAATGGATATGTTAAATTCATTCAACGTATAAGTTTGGGATTAGCGAAAAACATAGAAAACAATGTTTACTAGTTTTGGCTTCGGATAATAAAGTAAAATAGAAGGATGCATGACAAAACATAGAATGAAGCTGTAGACATGCAGATTTAAACAGATCAGGGGAGTGATCGAAGAAAGAATCAGGGGCAGAAAGAAGGAATCAAAATGGCACAGGGAAATCCGTTACCGGGAGAAAAATATTTACATTTTAAAAAGAAATTATATCAGATCATTGCAGTGGCAAAACATTCAGAAACCATGGAATCGTATGTTGTGTATCAGGCGTTGTATGGTGATTTTGGTGTATACATCCGCCCGTATGATATGTTTGTGAGTGAAGTCGATCATGAAAAATATCCGGAAGTGACACAGAAATACCGGTTTCAATATGTAGATCCAGAGACGATAAGCCAGAAAGAAGAAAATGTAAGTGCAGCAACGATGTGTCAGAAGGAAGAACCAGTAAGCACATCCGTGGAAAATGACAATAAAGAAATAGAAAAAACAGTAGTAGCTTCGCCAGAAGATGATACCATAGAGCAAATCAATCCATGGTTACTGCGTTTTCTGGATGCAGAAACCATGGAAGAAAAGTATCAGATTGTCTGCGACATCAAAAATGAAATTACAGATCGTCTGATCGATGATCTGGCAGTTGTTGTCGATGTGGTAATCCCGGAGGGAAAATTAAGTGATCGTTATGACCAGTTAAAATATTGTATCCGCACACGTCAGAAATACGAACAGACCTCTCTCTGGAGAAAATAGTATCTGATAAAATCAGATGCCAACCCTGCATGGGGTGACTAACAAATAGCGATGCACAGAAAGTTTGTCTGCTAAGTTAGTTTGCTTTAGGCATGTTTTATCTATGCTTCTGGATGATAACCGTGGTGGCTCATATAGCTGTTGTGATATTTGCCGGAATAGGTAACATCTTCGGTGAACCATTCCGGAGGTGTAAAGCTGTTCGCTTCATCTTCAGAAGGAAATTCCACTTCTGCAAGGATCAGCGGAGCAAGTTCTCCCTCAAAAATATCCAGTTCGATGGTATAGGTACCAAATGGAATACAATATCTCTTTTTTGTGATAAGCAGACCGTCTGCTTTCGGGCGGAGATGTTCGTAACCCTCTGCGGTCAGCGGAAGATTGTATTCTTCTCTTGCCATGAGACCACCGGATTTGTAGGTGAGAAAATAAGCATCATCCTGTTTGCGGATGCGCACAACCGGATTGGTACACAGATAGCCCTGTTCAATGTGGCGGCATGGATATTGTTCCAGATGTTCCGGTAACTGTGGGATTAAAAATTTGCGTTCGATTTCCATAATAAGGCTCCATTCTGATAGTTATTGTTCATGTCCTTTTAGTATAAGCTATTGTTGGAAAAATGCAATCAGAAGCAAATTTGTTTATGAATTTTATAATGAAACGGAGGAAATAATATGAGTAAAATAGCAGTATTATGTAACGATGGTGTAGAAGAGATTGAATGCCTGACCGTAGTTGATTTTTGCAGAAGAGCAGGTATCGAGGTTATAACAGTTTCAGTGACCGGAAAACGCCAGATCATGGGCGCACATCAGATCGTTTTTCATGCAGATGAAGTATATGCAGATATGAATTTTGATGAATTCGACGGAATCGTTTATCCGGGTGGACCGGGAACCGGCGCAATGGGTGAAAAACCGGGTGTCAAAGAGCTGGCGCAGAAATTTTTAAATAATGGAAAAATGCTGGCAGCAATCTGTGCGGCACCGGGAATGATTTCTGAAACCGGCATTTTAAAAGAAAAACACGCAACCGGCTATCCGGGATGCAAACCGGAAGGCGGCGCAATCTGGAGCGAAGATGCAGCAGTTGTTGACGGAAATCTGGTAACCGGAAAAGGACCGGGAGCAGCGGCTGAATTTGCGATTGAGATCATTCGTTACCTTGCAGGTGACATAAAAGCGGAGCAGATTCGTACGTCTACCATGATGTAAATTGCTTTGCGACAGTAAATTTAGATAATGAAGGCACCAGTCAGGCAATCTTACCTCTGCAGCTAACAATCGCTTGTCGAGGAAAGATTGCCTGACTGGTGCCATATACGTTTTGTTGATCTCAGTCGGAGATTGAACTCCCACTGAGAAATACTTGTTACTACTCACCACTTGC
>NZ_JRFU01000194.1 GCF_003122485.1 Eubacterium ramulus | reverse complement strand
TTGCTTTTCGCAATTGAAGCAGGGGACTTACTTGATTCGGTTAAATTTTTAAGCCATCCCTAAACAAGAATCCCTAAGCAAGAAGTTCCTGCAAAATCGCATTCACCATAGCCGGATTTGCTTTTCCTTTCATCGCCTTCATGGTCTGTCCAACAAGAAATCCCATAGCCTTCTTTTTACCATTATGGTAATCTTCCACCGACTGCGGATTCTCCGCAATGACTTTTTCAATGGTCTCTCTCAGAGCCCCCTCGTCATTGACCACTTTCAAACCTTTTTCTTCGACATATTTCTCCGGATCAACGTCTGATTTAAACATCTCCTCGAATACTTCTTTTGCCACGGAACCATTGATAGTACCCGCATCTACCAGCTCGATCAATGCAGCCAGATGCTCCGGTGCAAAACAGATTTCCTCTGCTTCCATGCTGTTCTCTTTTAACAGACGCATGGTCTCACCCATGAGCCAGTTGGATACTTTTTTCGGCTTGCCACAGATTTTTGTAGTCTCCTCAAAAAGATCTGCCATATGCTTTGTTCCGGTGATGATCTCTGCATCGTAATCCGGAATATCGTACTCTCTGTGGTAACGCTCCAGCTTCTGCGGACGCAGTTCCGGCTGACGGCTTCGGATCTCGTTAATCCACTCCTCGGAAATGACGATTGGTGCCAGATCCGGTTCCGGGAAGTAACGGTAATCCTGCGCATCCTCTTTGGAACGCATTGCATGAGAAGATTCCTTATTGTCATCCCAACGACGGGTTTCCTGCACAACTTTTCTTCCCATTTCAAGAAGCTCGATCTGACGCTCACGCTCACCCTCGATAGCATGTGCGATCGCCTTGAAGGAGTTCAGGTTTTTCATCTCGGTACGGGTTCCAAATTTCGGTGAACCGACCTCACGCACAGACAGGTTGACATCGGCACGCATGGAACCTTCGTTTAATTTACAGTCGGATGCCCCCAGATACTGAATGGTCTGGCGCAGTGTCTCCAGATAAGCGATCACCTCATCTGCGGAACGCATATCTGGCTCAGATACGATCTCAATCAGCGGCACACCGGAACGGTTGTAATCCACGATGGATACGTCCTCCCACTCGTCGTGCACCAGTTTACCAGCATCTTCCTCCATATGGATCTCATGGATGCGCACCTGTTTTTTGCCCGCCGGTGTATCAATCTCCACATAACCATTTCGGCAGATCGGCAGATATAACTGTGAGATCTGGTAGTTCTGTGGGTTATCCGGGTAAAAATAGTTTTTCCGGTCAAATTTACTGTATCGGGTAATGCTGCAGTTTGTAGCCAGACCAACTGCCATGGCATATTCTACCACCTGTTTATTCAACACCGGAAGGGAACCCGGCATACCGGTACAAACCGGGCAGGTGTGTGTGTTTGGTTTTCCTCCGAACTCTGTGGAACAGGAACAGAAGATTTTTGTTTTGGTTGCAAGCTCTACATGCACTTCCAGTCCGATGACTGTTTCATAATTCTTACTCATTATCTTCTCCTCCTTCCTACGCCAGACTCAGCGGGCTGTGCTGATATGGACGTGTCTGCTCAAAACTGTATGCTGCCTGAATAATTTTTTTCTCTTGGAAACAGTCTCCTATCAACTGTAAACCGATCGGCAGTCCCTGACTGTCCGTGCCACACGGAAGGGAAATGCCCGGAAGTCCCGCAAGGTTGACGGAAATTGTGTAAATATCGCCAAGATACATGCTGATCGGATCCTGCAGGCTCTCGCCAAGCTTTGGTGCCGTGGTCGGTGCTGCCGGTCCAAGGATCATGTCATATTTTGCAAATGCATCGTCAAAGGCTTTTTTGATTAACGCTTTAACACGCAGTGCTTTCAGATAATACGCGTCATAATATCCGGAACTTAAAACGAAAGAGCCAAGCATGATTCTTCGTTTTACCTCTGGACCAAATCCTTCGGAACGGGATTTTTTATACATGTTGTGAAGGCCTTCGTATTCTTTGGTACGATAACCGTATTTTACGCCATCAAAACGTGCCAGGTTAGAGCTTGCTTCTGCGCAGGCGATAACGTAATACGCCGGAATCGCATATTTTACAAGTCCAAGGTCAAATTCTTCTACAATGGCACCTTTTTCTTCCAGTACTTTTGCTGCTGCCAGTACTGCATCCTTTACTTCCGGATTTAAACCTTCCCCAAAATAATCTTTCGGGATACCGATACGCATGCCTTTGACATCGTCCACCAGTGCAGAAGTAAAATCGGTATCATCTCTTTTTACGGAAGTAGAATCCTTTTTATCATAGGAAGTGATTGCTTCCAGAATCGTTGCGCAATCGGTCACATCTTTTGCCACCGGTCCGATCTGATCCAGAGAAGAACCATAGGCGATCAGTCCATAACGGGAAACTGTTCCGTATGTCGGTTTGATACCGGTTACGCCGCAGAAAGAACTCGGCTGACGGATGGAACCGCCGGTGTCAGAACCAAGAGCAAAGGAACACTCCTCGGCTGCCACTGCTGCGCAGGAACCGCCGGAAGATCCTCCCGGAACATGCTCTGTATTCCATGGATTTTTTGTCTCGCCGTAAGCGGAAGTCTCTGTGGTACTTCCCATGGCAAACTCATCCATATTTGTTTTTCCGATAATGACCGCTCCGGCTTCCTCCAGTTTTTTCACTGCTTCTGCCGTATAGGTCGGTATAAAGTTATATAAAATTTTTGAGGAACAGGTGGTCAAAAGGCCTTCCGTACACATATTGTCCTTGATAGCTACCGGGACACCCGCCAGCGGGCCGGTCAGCTCTCCTGCATCGATTTTTGCCTGTACTTCCTTCGCACGGGCAAGGGCGCCTTCCTCATCTACGGTCACAAAACTGTGTACCTGTTCTTCTTTTGCGTGTACCGCATTCAGAGCTTCCCGAACGGCAGCTTCCACGGTCACTTCTTTTGCTTTTATCTTTTTTCCCAGCTCTACAGCTGTCAAACTCATCAAACTCATTTCCATGTCCTCCGTTCTTATTCGCCGATTGTCTTCGGTACTTTGAATCCGCCATCTTTCTGCTCCGGAGCATTCTTCAGTGTCGCTTCACTGCCGTCTCCGTTTGTCACAACATCCTCGCGGAATACATTTTCAATCGGAAATACATGGGACATTGGCTCAATGCCTGTGGTGTCAAGCTCGTTTAAGAGATCAATGTAATCCAACATATCTTCCATGTCTTTTTTTGCTGATTCTGCCTCTTCCGGACTCAACTCCAGTTTTGCCAGAATGCCGACATATTCCATGGTGTCATCGGAAATGACATTTTTCATGGTTCCGTCCTCTGCCATCACTTTTGTGACAGATGCACCACTGGTCTGCTCCTCTTCTTCCGGTTCTTCGTCCAGTGCTACATGGCTGATTTTTGCATAAACAGCGGAATCCACGATGCCCTGATTATTCTTTGCGGACTGACGCAGGGTTCCTTCGTAATCCATGCCGGCTTTTTTCATCACTTCACCGGAATTTGGATTTGCCACATCATGCTGTGCCCAGACACGTCCGGCTCCGACTTCTGCCATCAGAAAACGGATGACTGCCTCCACTGCCTCCGTGGTGTAGCCCTGATGCCACCAGGATTTTCCGATGCAGTAACCAATTTCTGCACTCTGTACATCTTCATCCAGCGATACCACGTTGATGCTTCCGATCGGCTGCTCGATGTCATTTACCTCGATGGCCCACTGATAAAAATCATTTTTGCTGTAATCTTCTTCCCACTGCTGCAGAATCTCTGTGGTCTCTTCCACACTTTTGTGTGGCTGCCAGGTCAGATATTTTGTCACTTCCGGGTCGCTCGCCCAGTTGTAATACATATTTTCTGCATCTTCTATCGTAAAACGCCGTAAAGTCAGGCGTTCTGTTGCTATTGTCTGTGTTCCTGTATGTCTCACGTTTTTTCTCCTCCTATGGCTCTAATCTGCTCAGGTCTCTCGGGAACAGGGTTGCTTCCCGGACGTTATCTTCTCCGATCAGCTGCATGGTCAGACGCTCCATACCGATACCAAGTCCACCATGTGGCGGCATACCGTATTTGAACGCGGACAGGTAATGCTCCATGCCCTCTGTCTCCATGCCACGCTGGGCGATCTTTTCCATTAATTTATCATACTGATGAATACGCTGTCCACCGGTTGTAATCTCCAGACCTTTGTAAAGCAGGTCAAAACTTAAGGTGTAGGTCGAATCTGCCGGATCATCCATCGCATAAAACGGACGTTTCTTGGACGGATAATGTGTGACAAATACAAAATCACTGCCGAATTCTTCTTTTGCATACTGACCGATCAGATGCTCCTCCTCCGGCTCCAGATCGTATGGATTACGGAACTGTCTGTCATATTTTTCAGCCACGCGCTGTTTTGCCTCATCGAAACGGATCGCCGGAATCTGGCTTACATCCGGAAGCTCGATCTGCAAAATATCTAACTCTTTCGCATAGTCTTTTTTCAGCAGTTCCATGGTATACTGCAAAAATCCGGTCTCCATCGCCATGATATCTTCGAATCCGTCAATGTAACCCATCTCAAAATCCAGACTGTTATATTCGTTCAAATGGCGTTTTGTGTTATGTTTTTCCGCACGAAAAACCGGTGCTGTCTCAAAGACTCTGTCAAACACGCCCACCATCATCTGTTTGTAAAACTGTGGACTCTGCTGTAAGATCGCAGGTCTGTGGAAATACTCCAGCTTAAACAGGTTGGCTCCGCCCTCGGCACTTTTTGCGCCAAGCTTTGGTGTGTGGATCTCTGTAAATTCCTGACTATAGAGGAAATCACGGAAGCCTCTTACGATGCCTTCCTGAATCCGGAAGGTGGCACGCTCTCTGATATTTCTCAGAGCTACGGCGCGGTGATTTAATTTGGCTTCCAGGGAAGTATTCATCTTCCATTTCGCAATTGGAAGCGGCAGGCTTTCTGTCGGTTCGGAAAGGATTTTGACCTCTTTCATGCGGATCTCGAATCCTCCCGGCGCGCGATCTTCCTTATTTAATACACCGCTCACCTCGATAGCTGCACCTTCTTTGAGTTCCTTCAGGTCAATGGCAGTCACGCCTTCTTCATATACGCACTGCAGCAGGCCTTCTCTTTTTCTAAGGACTACAAAGGCGACTTCGCCCATGTCACGCACCGTATGAACGGCTCCGTTGACGCTGATCGTCTGCCCATACAGGTCAGACGCCAGGATTTCGCTGATTTCCATGGTCTCTTTTGGCATTACACCGGTCATCATTTTCATTGTTTCGTACACTCCTTTTGCATAAAATGTTGTAAGGTGCGGGACGGAACAAACTCCCAAAAAAGCAAAAATCGCCCTAAGGATACGTCTTTGTATCCCAGGACGAAATAATGTTCTTTTATATTATTCCGCGGTACCACCCGCATTGAGAAAAACAATACTACAAAACACTCATGATCTGTGTCTTTCCCCACTCAGGCACGTAACGTGTGCGATCCGTACAGACCTACTGAATTTCTCGTTCAATCTGTCTGCTCCAGAGTGTTCCCTTCATCTCCTCCGCCAAACAGCGTTCTCAGTCGGTGACGCCGTATTCCTGTCGGTTTCTGAAGACAAGAGTCTCCTTCTACGCATTTGCTCATGATTTTGTATCTTAGCACAACATTTTTCGGTTTGCAAGCCTTAATCATACAATAATGGTATCTTTTTCTGTAAATTTCATGTGAAAAGCATTATCTTTTTCCATAAATACAACCCAAATTTTATTTTTCATTCCATTCATTATCTGACATCTTAAGAAATTATTTACTTTTTCTTCCAAAAGTTTCCTTATTATATAATTTATAATACCCAAAAAATAAGATAAAAATCTGTTTACTGCTTATTTAGTAACTCATAAAGCACGTTCCAATACAAATAGGAACGTTCCTTAAAATAAATAGCATAAACAGACAATTCTGCTGTATTATTCTACAAAAGAAAATGACTATATGAATTTTTTTTGTTCATATCGTGCATTTTATACTTTTTTAATTGACTTTTTGTAAAATTGGGACTAATATCTGTACGGTTATGTAAAATTCTTTTAACTTAATAGTAAAGTTTATATCTTTCGTAGTACGTTTTGAGAGAAGGAGTTTATATGAAATCATTTAGAAAAGAAAGAAAAGAAAAACCGATCATCATCGGTAACAACAACACCAAAAGACGACATGGATTTTTCAGTTTTCTGAAAAGTTTCAATTTTCCGGATCTGTCTGACAGTCCAAAAGTAAAATTTATGAACAAATTTTCTTTACTGTTCCACGGACTGCTGGCATGCATCCTGGTTTTTGCGATTGAATGGGTATCCAGACATTCCTTTACCTCAGCAGTAAGCTTCTGCATCAGCTCCCCGCTGACATTCCTTTACAATGCGCTACTGATTTTTGCAACGCTGCTGATCGTGTACCTGTTCAAACATCGTGCACTGGTCCGTATCGTGATATCTGTATTCTGGATGCTGCTCGGTGTCATCAACGGCTGCGTACTTGCATCCCGTGTCACACCGTTTAACTTTGCAGACCTGAAACTGATCGGAGACCTGCTCTCCATGAAAAACAGCAAATATCTGTCCGCCGGACAGGAAATCGCAGTTATCGCTCTGCTGATCGCACTTGCAGCGTTCCTGATCGTTTTTGCATTCAAGGGACCGAAATTCAAAGAAAGAGTTCACCTGTTCCGTAACCTTGGTTTACTGGTGCTCTGTGTAGCAACGATTCCTTTTATCACAAAAGCTGCTATCCATTCCGATATTCTTTCCGGATACTTCGGAAATCTGGCTCAGGGATATAAGGACTACGGTTTTGTATACAGTTTCTCCGCCAGCGTGGTAGACACTGGTATGAGTAAACCGGCTAACTATAATGAAGAGACCATCGACACGATCAATGACAATGTAAAAACTGCTCAGACAACGGTCAATTCTTCCGATATGCCAAATATCATTTTCGTACAGCTTGAGACATTCATTGATCCGTACGAATTAAACTTTTTAAGTTACTCTGAAGACCCGATCCCGAATTTTCATAAATTAATGCAGAACTACACTTCCGGATATCTTACCGTTCCGGTTGTCGGTGCAGGAACTGCAAACACAGAGTTCGAGGTTCTGACAGGAATGGGCATTCGTTTCTTCGGTCTGGGTGAATATCCATACAAAACGGTTTTAAAAGATACTTCCTGTGAAAGTGCTGCTGACGTCCTTGGTGATCTCGGATACGCAACACACGCACTTCACAACAACGGTGGTAACTTCTACGGACGTGCAACCGTTTTCTCCCAGATGGGATTTGATACCTTCACCAGCAAAGAGCTGATGAACATTACAGAATATAACGAAATTGCTTCCTGGCCGACAGATAACATTCTGATCGACGAGACAACAAAGACTCTGGATTCTACTCCTAACCAGTCCGATTTCCTGTACACCATTACCGTACAGAGCCACGGAAGCTACCCGGATTACAAAGTATTTGAAAATCCGGAAATTCAGGTAACCGGCGGTGATACCGAAGCTGAGCATTATCAGTGGGAGTACTACATCAACGAACTTCACGAAGTTGACAAATTTATTGAAAACCTGATCGATACTTTATCCAAACGTGATGAGAAAACAATCGTTGTTATGTACGGCGATCACCTTCCAACTCTTGGTCTGGAAGATTCCGATATGAATACCGGAAACCTGTATGACACTACATACGTGACATGGAACAACTTTGGTCTGGAAAAACAGGATAAAGACGTGGCAGCTTACCAGTTGATGTCTTATATCACAGATCAGCTTGGTATTCACGAAGGAACCATGTTCCGTTATCATCAGTCTGAGATGAATGCAGGCGTATCTACTGACGATGCTTCTTACCTCACAAACTGGAAATTACTGCAGTATGATCTGCTTTACGGAGACCGCTACTCCTACCATGGTGTAGATAAATATCCGGCATCTGACCTTGTAATGGGTGTTCAGGACGTTGTGATCGATCACACTTCCATGAATACGGATGAGACAAAATTGACACTGTTTGGTAAAAACTTCACTCCTTGGAGTAAGGTTTATATCGATGGTGAAAAAGTCTCTACGGAATATATTTCCGGAAACTGTCTGGAGATTTCCATGGCAGACTTAAAAGCCGGCTCACAGATCGTTGTAAATCAGGTTGGATCAAGCAATACGATCTTCCGCAGTTCCAATACGATCACATTTAATGCACCGGCTGATTTCAATGAGCATGATGCAGATAATGTGGAAGTTCCGGATACTTCCGGAGATGATCTTGGTGTGCCGGTAGTCATTCCGCCAGATGAGCAGACCACAGATGATGGGGCTGCGACAACTACGACTGCCGCTCAGTAGGAAAAAATTGTTTTGTGAATTAAATTTACGATATTGAATAAGAGAGAAGAAAACTTCCCTTTGCAGCTGACAATCGCTTGCCAAGGGAAGTTTTTCTTCTCCCTTTATTTACAACGTACACTCGGAAACTTTCAAAGCCGAGTCATTCTGGCTATTTTTTACAATACAAAATATTGTAGTATAAAATTAGTAATTGGCAAAACGTATATGGCGCCAGACAGGCAATCTTTCCTCGGCATGCGATTATCAGCTGCAGAGGTAAGATTGATGTCTGGCGCCTTCACTACCTAAAATTCAAACCTTATCATTATCCGAACCAACTACACTCCAGAAGTATCAAATTCCGGTATAAAACTTTCTTCCGCTGTCTCCCCCTCCTGAATAAATCCATTTTCCACACCGCTTTCAATTGCATAATCCACGACTTCGTCGTATTCTCGCAATGTAATCTTTCTTCCAAGTTCCGGATACTGTACTTCAATTCCGGACATCGGCGTATACTGGTTCATAATACTGATATAAATCTGATTTCCATATGTCTCATATAGATAACGAATCACATTTTTAGATTCTTCTACATACCCCGGAAGCACCAGATGCCGAACTACCACGCCCTGCAACATCCGTTCCAGTTCACCGTCTCCATAATCCACGTCTGTGAGCAGCTCATCCGTAACCCTCCCGAAATTTTCCCCGGATACAATTTCAAACTGAGCACTTCCCACCTGCCGCACCATCTCCTGCAACGCCAGTTTTGCTACCTGCGGATAATCTGCCGCATGGGAATAAGCATCAGCAAGCTCCGCACTCAGGTATTTAAAATCCGGCAGATAAATATCCACCAGGCCTTCAAACATCCGCAACGTTTCTACCTTTTCATATCCGGAAGTATTGTACACGATTGGAAGTTTTAATCCCTGTCCTTTTGCCAACTCCAGCGCCCGGACTACCTGCGGCGCAAAATGCCCCGCCGTCACCAGATTAATATTCCATGCTTTCTGATCCTGAAGTTCTAAAAATATCTCTGCCAGCCGCTCCGTGGCGATTGTTTTTCCCAATCTTCCTGCTGCAATGGAATGATTCTGGCAAAATACGCAGCCTAAGGGACAGCCTGAAAAAAACACGGCTCCGGAACCTGCATCGCCGGATATGCAGGGTTCCTCCCACATATGCAATGCAGCCCGTGCCGCGCGTATCTGATCGGTCTGTCCACAGTAACCTGTTTTCCCCTGTGTCCGATCCACATGACAGTTTCTCGGACACAGACAGCAATCAGTAAATTTATTCATATTCAACTTCTCCAAATTTGGACTCTATTTCTTTGTCTTCCTCATCCAGATGCTCTGCCGGAAGATGATGTTCGATAATCTCCAGGAAACGCCCGATCTCCTGCCATGCATGTTTGGATTCCGGAATCATCAGCATTGCCATCTGGAAAATATGAAACATTCCCTCATACACACTGAGACGCACTTTGCAGCCGGCACGTTTCGCCTTTTCTGCCACAAGTTCGGAATCACTCAGCAGCATTTCATAACTTCCCACCTGGATCAACATCGGCGGAAATCCACTGAAATTACCATACAGAGGAGAAATATACGGATTGGTCGGATCTTCATCCTGAATATAGTCCCTGCTGTAAATCAGACTGTCTCTGGTATTTCCAAACAATGGATCCCGCTCATAATTAAAATCATAAGACGCTCCGGACTGCGTCATATCCGTCCAAGGAGACATACAGATAAGTCCCGCCGGAAGCTTCCGGTTCTGATTCTTCAGATACATACAAAGTGCCAACGCCAGTCCACCACCGGCAGAATCTCCTGCGACTACAATCTCATGCTCCTGCCAGCCCTGCTGCAGCAGCCAGTTATAACCGGTGATGGCATCCTCCAGAGCCGCCGGGTACGGATGCTCTGGTGCCACACGGTAATCCACTGTCAAGACGCTCATGCCCCGGCCAAGTTCACTGTAAAGTCCCGCAAAACTGCGGTACGCATTGCGCATTCCCCCGATATATCCGCCTCCGTGCAGCTGAAGCAGCACCAGGCGCTCATTTTTGATATCACACTCCAATAATTCCAGACGGCAGTTTTTCTCTTCAATCACGCGCAGATTGTAAAATTCCGGCACTCTCCACTCGGGTTCTGTCATCTTTTTGCGCAGTTCGCCGCTTTTTAACTTTCTTCCGATCAGGTTGTCGGATGCGACCCTTGCGATCAATTCACGCATTACTTTTCCGCGAATACTGTTGTCGGTCTGTAACATTCACTTCTCTCCTATATTAATCCTATTTTTGCTCTCTTATTCAAGAATGCCTCGGTATTCTTGCTGCAAGGTGCGCGTCATGCAATTGCTTGACATCCTTCAACTGCGCACCTCTGCAATCCTGCCGGAGGCTATATCAGATGTGGGATTGGCTCCCATCTGATATACTATACATGGAAACGACGGTACAGCTCATCCATTGCCCGACGGCCTCCAATGATCACACTGCCGGCAAATACAAAGATCGCCACACACAATGCGATCAGACACATAATACTATCACTGGAAATTCCAAAATGATGCAAAATATATGGAATGATGCAGAGCACGATGAGCAACAGCTGCATCGGAATATAACTCTGCCAATTTCTGCTATTTACGATCATCAGAACAATTACCGTCGCATCGATCAGAACAAAAGCCGCCGGCAACACATAGTTTACCGACCATCCGGAAAATCCCGTCAAAAAATCAATCAGTACGACGACAGCAACACCTAACAGCGTCTGCATTAGTATCTTAAACTGATATCCATTGTGCTTTTGAATGGAAAATTTCAATGTAATATACGCATACACCATGCAGGCTCCGGTCATGATAGACCAGCCGATCCGGTCTCCCACATGAAAATCAATGATCACCAGGATTGCTTCTGCAATAATTGCTGCCAGCGTATAGATGCTCATTGCCAGCTGAATTTTCTTTATTTCCTTGTCCGGACGAAACGGATACGTCGGTTTGAACTCCTCTTCCTCCGCATCATCCCGTTCTGTAATACATTTGCAAAGTGGACATACGTTGGTCGGATCGATAAATTCCACTCCGCAGTTCCAACATTTATTCATAATACACACCATTACTTTCTATTGTTACCGGAATATCATTTGCCACCAGATAACGGTAAAATGCTTTCTGCAGCTTCGTATCCTTCATCACGGATGAGATCGTGGATGTCAGCGTGCCCTTATAAGAACACAGACACATCTTCAGGTTCTGTCCTTTGGAACGCGACAGGATGACACTGAAATGATCCACGTAATCCTCATATTCCGGTGCCACCTGAATGTTGCCCAGATTTGTGATGGTCGCGGTATTCGCACTTGCCGCCATGTTGTAAATGTATTTCATACCAAGTTTTTTGAATACCAGCGGAATCGTTCGAAGGATCATCGTCTTCTCTCCGGTTACATTATAAGAAAAGATCTCTTCCAGATGTTCTTTTGTGATCTGTTCCCGCAGCGATTCTTTCACTTCTCCGATCACATCCTCAAAAGGCTGATTTTCAGTCTTCGGATGAAAGGTTGCCGTAACCATAACAAAAAAGTTCTTCGTCGTTACGGAATTAAAATACGGCCGCAGGTTGACCGGTACACTGGTAGTGATTGGCCGTTTGGACGGCATGCCCTTTAAATATTCCTGATAGATTGCCCAGATAAACACTGCTACCAGAAATTCGTTGATGGTGGCATCGTATTTTTTTGCCGCGCGTTTTACCGCATCCACCGGCATATGGCCATGAATGATACCCATTTTTCCTTCCGGGAACATACTGCCCTTTAATATATAGGCTTTTTCTGATTTATATGATTTTTCAAAACGGCTCTTTCTGTAATTCTGTAAAAAGCTGTCTTCTGTATTCAATGAAGTATCCTTGTGCAGCCGGTTTCCGTACTTCTCACCAAGCTCCGGATGAGACAGGCGCAGATATTGATACGTCAGCTCCTTCAGGAAATTTAATGCACCATTGCCGTCCGTCAGGGAATGAAATACTTCCAGATTGATGCGGCATCCGTAATAGGTCACACGAAACTGATAACTCCGGTTGCGGTGTTCATCAATGTAACGACACGGATACGTATGCTCCTCATGCACCGTCGGCGATTTTTTCCCATTTTCCTCAAAATAATACCAGAACATGCCCTGACGCAGTCTGCAGTTAAACACCGAAAATTTGGGCAATACCATATCCAATGCCTGCTGCAACAAATCCTGCTGAATTTCTTCTTTTAAAATAATTGCCACGCGGTAGACATTCGTCATACCCTCTCCGGCGATAACTGGAAACAGATGCGCCGTATTGTCAAGTTTTCCCCACTTGATCTCACGATCCTTGGTTTCCTTATGAGCAGACCGGGCTTCTTTCCGTTCCTGCTTCTCCTGCACTTTCTGCTGTTTTTTCTCAGCTTTCAGCTTCTTTTTTTCTTCTTTACTCATAGATTTCATTACATCCCTGTTTTTTTACTTTCTCTCATAACAAAACTTGTCAGTTCAAGTCGAACGCACGTGAGACTTGGTGCGTGATTCTGGTCAGC
>NZ_JRFU01000193.1 GCF_003122485.1 Eubacterium ramulus | reverse complement strand
CCGTGGTCATGGATGTATGGCGCACCTGCGTGATATGCTCCGCCAGATAAGCCGCCATAGTATCCTCACAGAATACATAACCTGCGGCATCCCTGACAATAATATCACCAAGAACATCCCGCTCTATTCCAAGATTCATCAATGCGCCAAGGAAATCTCGGTGGCTTAAATCCTCCGCAAATTTCGGTGCCGATGGACGGATCACTACGCAGCTGATGGGAAACTCCTCCTCATACCCTAAAGTTTCCTCTGATCCGAACCGCAACATCTGCCGCTCACAGCCCTCCGTACCGCCAAATAATTTCCACGGTACAAAGTCCAGTTCCCGCTCCATGGTGTATACATCTGAGACTTCCGCCGCATTTAAGAACCCGGAAAACGTATAAATATTTTGCTGATAACAGCGGTTTGCCAGATCCAGCACCCGCCGTTTTAATTCTTCATTTTCTTTCATAGAGTAAAGTATAACATACGCCCATATCATTACACAAGAAAAGCAGATGCAGAAAGCGTATTAAAAAAAATGCACACTTTTTGTAAAATATGTTCAATTTTGGGCATAATAACTAGCAAGATTGTCTAATTTTAAACAATTAGAAATAATGCTTGCATGTCGAACAAGAGTATATTATAATGATTTCTAAATTGTATTTTATTTAGTACAACGCATAAAAGAAGAAGGGAAGTGAACATATGGAATTACAGATTCAAGACTTAGTTTCCTCCATCCGCAAAGACGGAATTGATGCAGCAAATGCCGAGGCAGAGGCAATTATTACAGAAGCTAAGAAAAAAGCAGAAGCCATCGTGGCAGAGGCGAAATCTGAAGCAAAAAGTATACAGGAAGCTTCAGAAAAAGAAATCAGTATTCTAAAAGAGAGTGCTGCACTCAGTGCTGAGCAGGCAAAAAGAGATGCGATGCTTGCATTTAAAACTGAGGTGAAAGCCGAATTTGAAAAGATTCTTTCCGCAAAGGTTAAAGATAGTCTTTCTGATGCCGCACTTGGTAAATTGATCAAAGCAGCCATTGCAGACGAAGGGGTAGAAAATTATACCGCAGAAGTTGCACAGGTAAGTGACGCACTGAAAGCAGAACTTGCAGAAGAAATCAAAAACGGACTTGAGATCAAACCAGCCAAAAGTGTCCGCGCAGGATTCCGCCTGGCAGCAAAAGACGGTTCCGGATATTTTGACTGTTCCGATGATGAGATCATGCAGATGCTGATGCCATACTTCAGAAATCTTGATTTCTAGCAGGAGGTGCTTATGGCTTCATATTATTATTTGATATCCAGCCTGCCGGACCTGAGAACCGACGGTGATATGCCATTTTCTTATAAAGAATTTCTTGGCATGTGCCAGTCAAATGTAAGCGAATCAAAATACGAATTTTTAAGTAATCTCACCCTCTCCTCTGATGAGGGACCACTCTTAAAAGACTGGGCTGTTTTTTATAACAACCTGATGAGTGAACTGAATGCGCAGAGAAGCGCGAACCTTGGACGGGCATATTTAAAATCCTATGATAAAGATTCCGTACTCTCTCAGGTAGTAGGAACCGTGCTTGCAGCCAAAAACCCGCTGGAAGCAGAAAAGATCCTGCTGGATTACGAATTTGAAAATCTTGATTCCCTGGTAGGTTTGCATACCTTTGACGATGTATATCTCTTTGGCTATGCAGTGAAATTGAAACTGCTGGAGCGCCAGAACTGTTTTGTACAGGAAAAAGGCAAAAAAGAATTCAAACGTCTTTTTGATCAGGTGCAGCAGCGCGTTTATCAGTTATAGAAGAAACACACATCTTTGCTGATAAAACGGAAAACTATTGATAACAGGAGAAAATTGAATGGAAACAGTAACAGGATATGTAACTGGTATTAACGGCAACCTGGCAAATGTCAGCTTTGAAGGTGCCGTTCATAAAAATGAAGTTGGTTATATCCTTGTTGACGGAAAACGCTTAAAAGGCGAGGTTATCCGAATCAACAACGGCGTAGCCAGCATGCAGATCTACGAGATGTCAAACGGCATTAAAGTCGGAGACCCAGTAGAATTTACCGGTGAACTGATGAGCGTAGAACTTGGACCGGGTCTGCTCACACAGGTATTTGACGGTCTGCAGAATCCGTTGCCGGATCTGGCCGAGCAGTGCGGATTTTTCCTTGAGCGTGGTGTATACCTTGACCCGATTCCGGACAGAGAATGGGAATTTACCCCATCCGTAAAAGTCGGTGATGCCGTAGAGGCAGGTGACTCCATCGGAAGCGTTCCGGAAGGATTATTCACACATGAGATCATGGTTCCTTTTACCTTAAAAGGTCATGACTGGAAAGTAAAATCAATCAAAGAAAAAGGTTCTTACCATGTAAGAGCAACCATCTGTGTCATTGAAAATGGCAACGGTGAGGAGAAAAACTTAAGCATGGTCATCTCCCAGCCGATCAAACAGGCAGTAAAATGTTACGATGAAAGACTTCGTCCGGACGAACCTCTGGTAACACAGATTCGCTGTATCGACTCCTTCCTTCCGGTAGCAAAAGGCGGAACCTTCTGTGTTCCTGGACCATTCGGAGCCGGAAAAACAGTTCTTCAGCATATGGAGGCGAAAAACGGTGAGGCCGATATCGTTATCGTCGCTGCATGTGGTGAGCGTGCCGGCGAGGTTGTAGAGATCTTAAAAGAGTTCCCGGAACTGGAAGATCCGAAAACAGGCAGATCCCTGATGGAACGTACCATCATTATCTGTAACACATCTTCCATGCCGGTAGCCGCACGAGAAGCTTCCTGCTACACAGCCGTAACTCTGGCTGAGTATTACAGACAGATGGGACTGGATGTTCTTCTGCTGGCAGATTCCACCAGCCGTTGGGCACAGGCCATGCGTGAAATGTCCGGACGTCTGGAAGAGATTCCTGGTGAAGAGGCATTCCCGGCTTACCTTGAGTCTACCATCGCTTCTTTCTATGAACGTGCAGGTAAAGTAAGACTGAAAAACGGCAAGATCGCATCTGTTACCATCGGTGGTACCGTATCACCGGCAGGTGGTAACTTCGAGGAACCGGTTACACAGGCAACCCTGAAGGTAGTTGGTGCTTTCCACGGACTTTCCAGAGAGCGTTCCGATGCCCGTAAATACCCGGCGATCCATCCGATGGATTCCTGGTCCAAATATGACGGCGTAGTCGATATGGCCCGGGTGGAAGAAGCCCGTTCTATTCTGCACAGAGGAAATGAGATCAACCAGATGATGAAAGTAGTTGGTGAGGAAGGAACTTCCGCAGAAGACTACATTATTTATCAGAAGGGCGAACTTCTCGATTCCGTATATCTGCAGCAGAACTCCTTCGATCCGATCGATGCAGCATGCTCTCCGGACAGACAGCGTGAAGAATTCGGCATCCTTTACGATGCTTTGATGGCATCCTATGATCTAGATGACAAAAACGAGATCCGAGGTTTCTTCAACCAGTTGAGACAGGAATTCCTTGACTGGCACGGTACAGAATTCGAATCACCGGAATTCTACGAACAGGAAAAGAAAATCTCAGAATTCTACAAATCAAAAGCTGTTGAGTAGGAGGATTTTAGAGTGCAGAAAGTATATACAAAAATTGAATCAATTGTCGGTAACGTAGTTACTGTCAGAGCAAAAGATGTCCGTCTGGGCGACCTTGCTCTCGTAGGTGACAGTTACGCGACTGTTATAAAACTTGATAAAGACCTGGTATCCCTTCAGGTATTTGCAGGTGCACAGGGCGTCGGAACCAGCGATCCGGTCCGCTTCCTTGGTCGACCAATGATGGTTTCCTTCTCCGAACACCTGCTTGGACGAGTATTTGACGGTGCAGGTGTTCCGCGTGATCATGGTCCGGCACTGACTGAGAATATGATCCCGATCGGTGGACCGTCCTTTAACCCGGCAAAACGTATTTTACCGAAAAACATGATCCGTACCGGTATCCCGATGATCGACGTGTTCAACACACTGGTAGAGAGTCAGAAACTTCCGATCTTCTCTATCTCCGGAGAGCCATACAACGCACTGCTCTCCCGTATCGCACTTCAGGCAGAAGTAGATGTCATCGTTTTGGGTGGTATGGGATTAAAATATGATGATTACCTTGCATTCCGTGATACCCTGGAAAAAGGTGGCGCCATGAGCCATACCGTTATGTTTATCCACACAGCTTCCGATCCGACCGTTGAGTGTACACTGGTTCCGGATATGGCACTTGCTGTTGCAGAGCAGTTTGCCTTGAACGGAAAGAAAGTTCTGGTACTGCTTACCGATATGACAAACTACGCCGATGCACAGAAAGAGATGGCGATCACCATGGAGCAGGTACCTTCCAACCGAGGTTATCCGGGCGATCTGTACAGCTGCCTGGCTTCCCGTTATGAGAAAGCCGTTGATATCGAAGGTGCAGGTTCTATTACAATCCTTGGTGTTACCACAATGCCTGGTGATGACGTAACTCACCCAGTACCGGATAACACCGGTTATATCACAGAAGGTCAGTACTATCTGAAAAATGGACACATTGAGCCATTCGGTTCTCTCTCCCGTCTGAAACAGAACGTAAACGGCAAGACCCGTGATGACCACCGTGCACTGATGGATGGTATGATCCGTCTGTACTCCCAGTATAAGGAAGCTCTTGAGAAGAAATCCATGGGATTCCTGATGAGTGACTGGGATGAAAAGCTTCTGAAATACGGTGAGCTTTTCGAGACAAAACTTATGGACCTCAGTGTAAACATTCCACTTGAGGATGCACTTGATCTTGGCTGGGAAATCCTTGCAGAGTGCTTCGAGCCAAACGAAACCGGTTTGAAGACAAGTCTTCTGCAGGAGAGATGGCCAAACAAAGAAGCATTAAACTAAAAGGAGCAGCTGATGGCTATCAAACTTACAAAAAATGAGCAGAAGGTGCAGAAAGACCGCCTGAAACAGTATCAGCGTTATCTTCCTACCCTGCAGTTGAAAAAACAGCAGCTGCAGGCTGTCATCACGAAAACAAAAGCTGATCTGGACCAGAAGGAAGTCGAACGTGCTCAGATGATCGGTGACCTGGATGACTGGGTTGCAGTATTTGCTGAAAATGAAATCTTCGATGAAAGCAAAAAATTAGATCACCTAGTACAGCCGGATACCGTCATCTGTAAGAATGAGAACATCGCCGGTGTCACAGTTCCTGCCTTTCAGGAGCTGACCTTCAAAGACATCGATTACGATGTGGACGACTATCCTCTGTGGGTGGACACTGCTATTATAAAACTCCGCGAGATCGCACGTCTGGATGCTCTGGTATCAACACTGCGCAAACAGGAAGCGCTTCTGGAAAAAGAGTTACGCTCTACTTCCCAGCGTGTCAACCTGTTTGAAAAAGTCAAGATTCCGGAAGCCAAGGAAAATATCCGCATGATCGGCGTTTTCCTTGGAGATCAGCAGACAGCGGCCGTTGTCCGCGGAAAGATTTCAAAGAAAAAATTAGTGGAGGCGGCACAATGATAGAGAAAATGAAAATGGTCTGCGTCGTGTCATCTGTCTCCCGAAAAGACGAGATGCTCGACGGACTTCGATCCTTAGGGCTCTTACATCTGGCAGAAAAGAAAAGTCCGGACCGTGCAGTTGCAGAACGTTTTACAACGCTTTCCAAGACAGCTGCCACTCTGACGGACTATGCGCCGGATAAAAAGAACAAAAAGAAAGAACCTGTACCGGTTCTCTCCGATTCCGAATTTGAGGAAATGTATCAGAATGTGTTAGCCACATTAGATAAAAAAGCCTCACTGGAGCAGGAAATCAGTGCTGCCAACGCTGAGATTGAACGAATCAAGGCTTGGGGCAATTTTTCACCGGAAGATGTGAAACGCGTAAAAGAAGATGGATATGATCTTCACTTCTACCGCCTTGGTAAAAATGAATACCAGATGGCACTGCAGGATCCAGAAATCAAAATGATCGCACTGACACCGATAGATAAAATGCACACAGTTGCAGTACTGGGAACACTTCCGGTCACAATTCCGGCAACAGAATTTACCCTTCCGGAAAAAGGCATCGATGAGCTGACAGCACAGATTGAAAGCTGTCAGACAGAAATCGGTACATGTGAGGAAACACTCAAAAAATCCAGCATCTATGATACAAGTTTTCAAGTTCAGATGCTGAAAGCGCAAAATGCAGAAAACTATTCTTCTGCAAGTGAAACAGCAGAAAATGATGAAGATTTTGTATGGATTTCCGGATACCTTCCGGAAGCAGATCTTCCGAAATTCAAAGCTGCGGCAACAGAGCATAAATGGGCATGGGCCATGGATGACGTGTCAGAAGATGACACAGAGATCCCTACCAAAGTAAAATATGGAAAAGTTTCCGGACTGATCCAGCCGGTATTTGATATCCTTGGAATCCTTCCGGGATATCGGGAGTCAGATATCTCCCTCTGGTTTTTCCTGTTTTTCACCCTGTTCTTTGCAATGATCATCGGTGATGCCGGTTACGGCTGCCTGATCCTGATTACAACGATCGCTCTGGTAGCAAAAACAAAGAAATTTAATACTACAACTTACCTGTTACTGGTTCTCTCCATTGCAACCATCGTATGGGGTGCCGTCACGGGTACGTGGTTCGGTATGGAAAAAGCAATGCATGTGCCTTTCTTAAAGGCTCTGGTTATTCCTCAGTTTGCAAACTACCCGGATTACTTCGGTGTATCTGCCACAACACAGCAGAACGCCATCATGAAGTTCTCTTTCACCATCGGAGCGATCCAGATGGCATTGGGAAGTCTGATCTCCATCAAAAAGAAACTGAGTGAAAAGAACTTAAGTTGGGTGGCAGATCTTGGCTGGCTGGTAGCAGTCATCGGCATGTATCTGTTATCCCTGTATCTGGTTATTGGCCAGAAGCTTAATATCGTACCAGTCTTCGCCATGGTAGGCGTTGCATTTATCCTGGTCGTACTCTTCGGTGGCATGTCCCCGGACAAAACATTTGGTCAGGGTCTGAAAAGTGGTGTCGCAGATGCATTTACCGTATTCTTAAATACGATCAGCTGCTTTGGTAACGTCATGAGTTACATCCGTCTGTTTGCGGTAGGTATGGCAGGATTTGCCATTTCCCAGAGTTTCAACGGCATTGCAGCAGGTTTTCACGGACCGCTCATCATTCTCGGCGTTGTGGTCGTACTAATCGGACACGGACTGAACATTATCATGTGTTTCCTTTCCGTCGTTGTACACGGTGTTCGACTGAACGTATTAGAGTTTTCCGGTCAGGCCGGTCTGGAGTGGACAGGAATTGCATACGAACCATTTAAAGTAAACGAAAAGATTAAAAAATAGTGTATTTGCAAAGATGCACAACAGAATGATATCATGGATTGCATGATGTGCATCTCGCAACAGGAATGAAAAACATTCTTGAATAAAACAGTATTAAAAAAGGAGAATTATTATGAATATCGCATTTATAGGTATGGCAGCCGCACTTGGTTTATCAGCAGCAGGATCTGCATTTGGTGCAGGATTTGCCGGAATGGCATCAGTAGGAGCTTGGAAAAAGTGTTACGCAAGCGGTAAAGCAGCACCGTTCATTATGATCGCATTCTCCGGTGCACCGCTGACACAGACAATTTATGGATTCCTTCTTATGAACTTTATCAAATCCGCAGTAGCAGGTGGCGCAGACGCTGGTCTGGCACTTGGCGTTGGACTCTTTGGCGGACTTGCAATCGGACTTTCCGGATTATTCCAGGGTAAATGTGCTGCTGCTGCTGCAGACGCTCTTGGCGCAACCGGTAAAGGTACCGCGAACTACTTCATCGTAGTTGGTATCGTTGAGACAGTAGCGCTGTTCACACTGGTATTCAGCTTACTGCTGTTAGGCTAAAAAGCAATTTAAAGCAAAGATTAAAAAGCTCAGTCCTTCGGGGCTGGGCTTTTTTATGTATAAAAAGAGAAGGTACAATGCCTCTCAGAAGCACTGTACCTTCTCTATATTCGTTTTTAAAGCAATCTTTAAGAATTACTCACCGTATTTCTCAAAACGCTCTTTTCTTGCCTCAGCGACTTCATCCTGACGCTCTTTCCATAATCTGTCAGCAACTGGTTTCCAGTTCTCTGCGTATGGAATTGTTTTTGCAATCAGGCTGTCAACCGGCTCTTCTGCCTGCATATCTGTAGAATGAGCTCCGGAAGCCTCTACCATCTTCTTGATCATCTCCGGATTCTCAAGCATCGGGCATGGACGAAGCTGGTTGTCATTGAACGGCATATTGTCATGATACTGCATGAACAGCGGCTGCTGTAAGCACTCAAGCAGGGAATGCTCTTTGATGTTGATGTTGGAGTAGTGAATGAATACACATGGCTCTACATCACCGTTCGGGTTGATATGTAAGTAGTTCTTACCACCAGCGATACATCCGCCTACGAACTCAGCGTCGTTCTGGAAATCCAGTGTGAAGAGTTTGATCGGGCATTTTCTGCTACGTACGAAACGAACACGGTTAACCATGTACTCACGCTGTTCCGGTGTCAGAAGCAGATCTGTACTTGCGTCTTTTCCAACTGGCATGTAATGGAAGAACCAGGAAAGGATTGCTCCTTTGTCTACCAACATCTGAAGGAATTCATCAGATGTAACTACTTTATAGTTTTTGCTTGTGTAACAGATAGATGTACCGAATAACAGACCATGCTCTTTCATCAGATCCATAGCGTGCATAACTTTCTCGAATACACCCTGTCCACGACGGTCATCGTTTGTCTCTGCATATCCCTCTACAGACAGAGCGAAGGATAAGTTACCAAGTCTCTGAACTTCTTTACAAAGCTCCTCATCGATCAGTGTTCCGTTTGTGAAGATATGGAATGCACAGTCGTTATGTTTCTCAGCAAGCATCAGGATATCTTTCTTACGAACCATCGGCTCACCACCTGTTAATACGAAGAAGTGGATACCAAGCTCTTTTGCTTCTGTGATAATTCTGTCAAGCTCTTCATTGCTTAACTGAAGCTGATGACCATACTCAGCAGCCCAGCATCCTGTACATTTCAGGTTACATGCACTGGTCGGGTCCATCAGGATAACCCACGGCACGTTACATCCGTATTTTTCACGGTTCTCTTTTACTTTTTTGAAACCTGTCAGACCAGCTTCAAATCCCATGTTTAATACGTGCTGTTTTACGATGTTTGGATGAAGTCTCTCTAAAGCATCGTAAATCATCTGTGTCCATTTCTGCTCCGGATCAGACAGAACTTCGTTTGCATTATCCCAGAAATACTGTGGGAAGTTCTTACCTGCGATCTTGTTTGCCAGGTTCATCAGTTTTACTAAATTTTCTTCTTTATTTTTGTTGATGTATTTATAAACTCCTGAGAAAGCCAGTTCAAATGACTTTCTTGCTGCAGCGTGTTTTACGTCCATCTTTCAATTCCTCCTGTTGTCTGTCCTTAGTTTGCATCAGTTCCTTCGATCTCACTCTTGTAGTTCTTGTAGCCTTTCTTTACGAATGGATGCTCTGCCCAGATCTTGTCAGCATGCTCTTTCCACTCAGCTGCGTACGGCTCACATTTCTCGCAAAGGTGCTCTGCGCTCTCCGGAGACTGTAAATCAGTAGATTTTGCACCAGTCTCACGAACCATCTCCTGCAGTTTCTCCGGGTTCTCAAGCATCGGACACGGACGAAGCATGTTGTCGTTGAACGGCTGGTTGTCTCTGTATGCCATGAATAACGGCTGTTTCAGACACTCAAGTAATGTGTTCTCACGGATGTTTGCTCCTGAGTAGTGAATGAAAACACATGGCTCAGCATCTCCGTTTGCGTTGATATGGAAGTAGTTACGTCCACCGGCGATACATCCGCCTACAAACTCACCATCGTTCTGGAAGTCCATGAGCATAATCGGTTTTCCACCTTCGAATGCACGAACCTCACGGATACGTTTGTAGATGTACTCTCGCTGCTCCATAGTCGGCATCAGTTCTACATCAGCTTCGTTTCCGACTGGCATATAGTGGAAGTACCAGGAGTAACGGCATCCGTGCTCGATCAGCAGATCGAAGAACTCATCAGATGTAACGGCATCCATGTTCTTTCTTGTATAACATACAGATGTTCCGAAGAACAGACCATACTGTTTCATCAGATCCATAGCGCCCAGAACTTTCTGGAAAATACCCTGACCACGACGGCCATCGTTTGCTTCCTCAAATCCTTCCAGACTCAGAGAGAAGGAAAGGTTTCCTAATTTCTGAACTTCTTTACAGAACTCTTCGTCGATCAGTGTTCCGTTTGTGAAGCTGTGGAATGCTACATCATGATGTTTTTTACAAAGTTTCAGGATATCTGCTTTACGAACCAGCGGTTCTCCACCTGTGAACATGTAGAAGTAGATACCAAGCTCTTTACCCTGTGTTACAATGTCGTCTAACTCATCGTATGTAAGGTTCAGCTTGTAACCGTACTCTGCTGCCCAGCATCCTGTACATCTTAAGTTACATGCACTTGTCGGGTCCATCAGGATCAGCCACGGAATATTGCAGTGGTGAACCTCACGCATTTTACGGATTGTTTTTGTACCATAGAAAGCAGCCTCAAAACCAAGGTTTAATGCTGTCATTTTTGCTACGTTCGGATCTAACTCGTCAAGCATTGTGTTTACGAATTTCATCCATTTGTGATCCGGATTCTGAACGATTTTTTTTGCACCTTCATATGCTTCCGGTTTGAAGTTGTCGCCCATGAATCTCTGAGCCAGATCGATGATCTGAAGTAATCCTTTTTCTCTGTCTTTGTTCAGTCTTTTTAAAGCAACGTCAATTGCTGCACTGAACGCTTTTCTCTGCATAGTATGTGATAAACTTGCCACGATATGCTCTCCTTTCCTATTCCCTTAGCCATCCGTCAGGCAGATATTCACAATCCGCCATCGCTACTTGTTCACAACCAAATAACTATCATATAACTTCATTTGGTTAAATAGTTTGTTTCTTATAAACAATTTTTCCAAACAGGCACCTACTACTTTCTACAATTGTAAAAATGTGTCTGTTTTATAACATATGTTTCTTACACGACATCCGTGTCTTTGACAACACATGTTGCATTTTTAACTCTTGTATATTATAATCAACTTAAGTTAAATATCAACCGTCAATTTAATTTTTTCTGTCAATTATCCCACATTTTACCTGTACTTTGTTGGATAATTAACAGTTTCCAAGGGGATTGACTGCCGGATTTTGCCTGTTTTTGGTATAATTTAATTTGGTGTGATAAAGTGAAAAAGCAGTATTTACCAGACATGTCTGAGCAGTAAGTTTCTACTAATATAATGAGTGCAAACGAGTCAACATGCTGGTATGATTGACGAGTGGCGAAATTATCGAGTGATAAAATCACGATATAATATAAAGAAAGAATCAATGCAAACGGACAAAGGAGAGGATTGGAAATGGCAACTGACCGCCGCACAAAGTATACGAAATCGGTAATTCGACAGGCACTTTTTGACCTGTTAAAGGAAAAGCCTTTAAATAAGATCACAGTAACGGATATCTGTAAAATGGCAGACATCAACCGCAGTACCTTCTATTCTTATTATGAAGATGTGTATGCACTGCTGACGCAGATTCATAATGAGCTGTTTGAAAATATTGTGGTGACACTTGGAAATGATAACTGGTTTGATGATCTCTTGAAACTGATCGACCAGAACCGTGATCTCTGTCAGGTGCTGATCGGACCACACGGAGATTCTTCTTTTATCAGACAGCTGATGTATCTGGGATATGATAACAGTATGCGTGTCTGGCAGAAGATTTATCCAAATGCGGATGCGACGATGCTGGATTATTCCTATGCGTATCTGGCAAATGGAGTGATCGGGATTCTGGAGAACTGGGTGTGCAGTAATTATAAACTCTCGATTGAGCAGGTTGGAAAGCTACTGATGGGGATTACGATGAATGGGTTGAGTTTTCTAGAACAGGGGGCGTCGGCTTATGCTGTCGAAAATTAAATTTTTGTTTAGGGTGGCTTAAAAATTTACTACGATAGTACTCTGAATGTCCACTTTTTAGTACCAATGTCTACATTTATGTTTTGAATGTCCACTTTTATGTTCTAAATCTCTACTTTTTAGTGGCAACATATGTGAATTTTCAGGACACACAACGTATATAAGCGGAATTTGAGAAATTTTTTCTTTGAAGGCGATTTGTTAGCTGAAAAGACCAAATTTTCAAATTCCGCTTTCATAACCTTTCGTTTTGCCAATCACAATATTACGTTTTTCCAATATTCCAGCAGCCGCTCCACACTGTAAGCCGCATTCGCCGGACTGGTAGACGGCAGCTGCACCGCCTCAATCCCAAGCTGTTTTGACAGATATTTATCATACAACTGCTTTGACTTCGCCCCGTTCGCATAAATTTTTGTAATCCGACTTCTACTTATAATATATCCCAGATCATTTGGCACAACATTCCGGATACTGCTATCACTGGATCCCGCGATATCGCAGCTTGCGATCACGTCCCACAACGCAATATGATGCCGCAGCAACATCTCTTTTTTCTCCGGAATTGTCTGTGGAACGTTTTCATGTAAAACCTGCGCCATCACTTTCCAGAAACGATTCTGGGGATGTCCGTAAAAAAACTGCATTTCTCTGGACTTCACGGACGGGAAGCTTCCCAGGATCAGTATTTCGGAATTTTCATCATACACCGGTGGAAATTCATGATTTTGTCGTTTTAACTCCATACAAAATCCTTCTTTCTCATAACTTCATTTACTAAACTAAATTTTATCAGGGAAACATGATTTTCAATTACTGATATCGCTCTTTTCGAAAGGTGCATTTTGTTTTATACACTACATTTTTCTCTGCAATTTATCACGTTTCCCTGTTTTATCATCAACTATTATTTTTCTGCTTTGCCTTCATCCGTCTCTTCTTTTTTCGGCGGATCAATTCTCCGACGATAGGACAATCCTGTCATATGCGCAATATACCCTGCCAGATCATGTGTCAGCTGCTCCTTACGCACACGCCACTCCCAGTTATGTCCAAGAGTAGACGGGAAGTTCATCCGGGCTTCTTTTCCAAGTCCCAGATAATCCTGAATCGGAATGATACAATATTTTCCAACGCTGGACATTGCCATCCAGATCAGATTTTCACAAAGTTCCCCATTAGACGCATGCGGACGGTTCATGTACTCCCGAATATGGTTGCGTACATGATCCTGTGTACCATCCAGATACTGCATCAAAGTCTCATTGTCATGGGTTCCTGTGTATACCACAGAGTTCGGTGTATAGTTGTGTGGAAGATATTCGTTGTCGCTGCCGCCACCAAAGGCAAACTGCAGTACTTTCATGCCCGGGTAACCGGTTTCTGCCACCAGATCACGAACAGCCTGTGTCATGTAGCCAAGATCCTCCGCAATGATCTCAATGTTTTTCACATGTTTTTTCACTTCTTTAAAAAGCGCGATACCCGGTCCCTTTTTCCACTTTCCGATGCGGGCGTTTGTCATGCCGTAAGGAATGGTGTAATACTCATCAAAACCACGGAAATGATCAATTCGAACCACATCATACAATACTTCGCAATGTTTGATACGACGGATCCACCATGCAAAGTTCTGTTTTTTATGGTATTCCCAGTCATAGATTGGGTTGCCCCAGAGCTGCCCATCGGCGGTAAATCCGTCTGGCGGGCATCCAGCAACTTCGATTGGGTTCATATCTTCGTCAAACTCAAATAATTCCGGATTCATCCATGCATCCGCGCTGTCGAAGGCTACATAAATCGGGATATCACCAATGATCTTGATACCACGCTCGTTTGCATATTTTTTTACTTTCAACCACTGTTTTAAAAACCAGTACTGCAGATATTCGTAATAACAGATCTCATCTGCAAGCTCTTCCCGGTATTTTGCCAGAACTTCCGGCTCTTTCTGGATCAGTTCTTTCTCCCAGGTGTTCCATGCCTGTTTGTCATGAACGTCCTTCAATGCCATAAATAATGCATAATCCGGCAGCCATTCTTTCTGCTCTTCCTCAAATTTCAGAAACTCTGCGTCTTCCCGTTTTTTGCTGTTTTCATATGCTTTATGTAACAATGGATTTCTGTTTTCATATTGCTTCTCATAGTCCACATAGGACGGATTCGTACCAAGCTGCGCAGACTCACATTCCGCTCTCGTCAGAAGCCCTTCCTCGATCAGTTCTTCCAGTGAAATAAAGTACGGATTTCCCGCAAAGGTGGAAAATGACTGATACGGAGAATCACCGTAACTGGTTGGTCCCAACGGCAGGATCTGCCAGAAGGTCTGACCGCTCTCCTGCAGAAAATCAATCCATTCAAAGGCACTCTTTGAAAAACATCCGATTCCATATTTTGACGGTAAACTGCTTACCGGAAGTAAAATACCACTTGCTCTCATACTTAAAAACTCCTTCTCAAACTCTGCCAAAAGAAACATAATTCTTCTCGTGCTAATATGCATCATTTGCACGAAGTACTTTTGTCAGATAAATAATTCAACGTAATTTTCTATCCAAATAAAGTGCTTTTTTGACAGCGGGATTTTTTCCCGAATTATGTGTTTTATTATACTCGTTTTTCCGCTATTTCTCAACCAAAAATACACCACGGTTCACGTTCAATATATGGGAACAGGAATGCTTTCTTACTAAAAAATAGTTCACTATTTTAGCCATCCCATTCTTGGAGCCGATTCAAAAATATCCTTACTCCAAACATTCATCTCAGTCTGAGTTGAGACTCCCACTTCTGCAAGTGGTGAGTAATAACAAGTCTT
>NZ_JRFU01000192.1 GCF_003122485.1 Eubacterium ramulus | reverse complement strand
ATAATGTCCGGCAGCTTGTGGTCAGCGGTGCTTTGAAAAAAGATGAAAAACTGCCTTCCGTCCGTGATATGGCTGCTTCGCTGGCGATCAATCCGAATACGATCCAGCGTGCCTATCGGGAACTGGAAAGCGAAGGTTACATCTATACGTTGTCCGGAAAAGGCACCTTTGTTGCTGAGGTGGACCACTCCAACCAGTTTCGCCAGCAGGAACTGCTGCCACAGTTTGATAAGATCGTGTCTGAGCTTCTCTACCTGTCCATGCCGGTAAATGATCTCACGAACCGCATCCTTTCCTTATCAGGAAGGAGGATTCAGGCATGATTCAGGCAGAACATATTACAAAAACCTTCAACGGCTTCATGGCTTTAGACGACATGAGCCTGCACGTTCCGAAAGGAACCATTTACGGTCTCGTCGGTCCAAACGGTGCCGGAAAATCCACCCTAATCCGTCATCTCACGGGAATTTACCGCCCGGACAGCGGCTCCATCCTCATTGATGGTCTGCCGGTATATGACAATCCAGAGGCAAAAGCCAAATTCACGTACATTCCGGATGACATGTTTTATTTTTTACAGTCAAACACACTGGAAATGAAACAGTTTTATCAGGGCATTTACAAAAAATTTGATGCCGCATTATTTGACCGACTACAGGAATTTTTCCCAAATATCGATACCAAGCGCAGCATCCACCGCCTTTCCAAAGGTATGCAAAAACAGGTGGCCTTCTGGCTTTCCATCTGTGCTATGCCAGAGTTGATGATCCTGGATGAGCCGATGGACGGTCTCGACCCTGTCATGCGCCGTCAGATCTGGAGTATCATTTTATCCAAAGCAAGCGAAAGCCGAACTACGATCCTGATCTCCTCCCACAATCTGCGTGAGTTAGAGGATGTCTGCGACCATGTGGGCATTATGCACAAGGGCAAGATTATCGTGGAACGTTCCCTCTCCGATCTGCAGGGAAATGTGTCCAAGATTCAGGTGGCATTCCAGGAAGGCATGCCGACGCTGCCGAAAGATTTTGAGATTTTACACATGTCCAATACCGGTCGTGTATACACACTGATCGTAAAAGGCAATCCGGAACGCGCCAAAATGATCCTTGAGGAAACACATCCGATGCTGATCGATATCCTTCCTCTTACATTGGAAGAAATTTTTATTTACGAAATGGGAGGAAAGAATTATGAAATCAAAGACATCCTGTTTTAATAAAACGATATTCCTCAAAAATATGACTCGGTTCTGGCCGGTATGGGCGGTTTATCTGGCGTATCTGTTTTTCAATATGACCGTGCGAATGTTCCTGAACACCCGCAATTATATGAATACCCCGGCAGTTGATCACTATTCTGCCACTCCAGCTACTAACCGCTTAATAACCATGCTGGAATGCATCAGTGGAAACCTGGAACCATATGTCATTTTTTTCGCGGCACTGGTGGCTGCCCTTACCATTTTTTCCTATCTGTTCACAACCCGAAGCTGCTATATGATGCATGCGCTTCCGGTAAAACGGAGTGAACTTTTTGTAACAAATTATATCAGCGGATTTTTATTCCTGCTACTTCCACAGTTAGTCACGTTTTTATTGAACCTGCTGGTCTGCATTATCAATAATATTACGTCCGTGGAATATCTGCTGTACTGGCTGCTTTATATGATAGGCATGAGTTTTCTGTTTTATACTCTTGCGGTGTTCTGCTGTATGCTCACTGGGCATGCGGTTGCCGCTGCAGCTTACTATTTTGTAGGAAATTTTCTGTATATTGGAATTAAATCCATTGCCACACTGATCATTTCCTCCATGTGTTATGGCATGGGAATCCTTGGTGATCAGGTAAGTTATAGGCTGACAGAGACCAGAGACACGGTACTTTCTCCATTTATGTATCTGCTGGATCACGTATCCCTGACCTGGTCCATGAATGAAGATTTTACCGCACTGGAACAGATTCATATGCGCGGAAGCCTGCTGATCGGACTGTACTGCATTATCGCAGTCGTATTTTTGATCCTTGCTTACGTGTTTTACCAGAAACGTCAGTTGGAATGTACCAGCGATGTGGTTGCCTTTGGATGGCTGCATCCGTGTTTCCGCTGGATGCTGGCGCTGGTTGGAGGCTTCGGGCTCTCCTTCCTGCTTTTCAGTCTGCTCTTTGACAACACCGCACATATGACAACGGCATTATTTGTATTTCTGATTCCGTGCTCCTTTGTGAGTTTCTTCATTTCAGAAATGCTGTTAAAAAAACGTTTTCATATCTTTTCAAGGAAACGCTGGATCGAATGGGCGGCATGCATTGCACTCTGCCTGATTGGAACCGGTCTGCTGAAAAGTGATGCCTTCCGTATCGAACGCAGAATTCCGGACACGGATCAGATTGCTGCCATCTATATGTACGGCGATTATGAGCATGTATACACGGATGAAGCGGATTTTGAAGTTCTGGAGAAAATCCACCAGAATATTTTGAACCACAGGCAGGAGTATTTACCGTATTCCTACCAGCAAAATTATCTGGAATACAATCATCCTGAAGAACGAAGTGCTGATTTTGCAACCGCAACATTGTCCGACACCACAGCATCCAGCACATCAACCTCCGTTGTTTACAGCGAAAGCGATTATATCTCTTCCATTCAGATTACCTATTATCTGAAAAATGGACGAAAAATTATGCGCCGCTATGAAATTCCGGTAACAAACGCAACACTGAAGGATGATACCACACCGGCTTATCAAATTTCTAAACTGGAAACCGGAAATGAAGATCTGCTTCGTTATCTGCTCTGCTACAATTATGAAGATGTCACCTTTGTAAACGGCACCTTAAGCCATGTAGACGAATACGGACATGATGGAAACATCACCCTGAATCAGCAGCAGACGGAGACACTGTATGAAGCACTCAAGGCAGATATCCTTGCAGGCAATTATCCGGCAGGACTTGGCATTCATGATACTGACGATAACCCAATTTACTATGACAGTTTTTACTTCTATGGACAGGTTCCTGGGGATGTGGAATACCTGACAGATATGCTGCCATCCAGAAATTCGTCAAGTACTTCCAGTGATTACAAAACAGCTTCGGCAAATACGGTAAATGCTGCCGTTCAGAATAATAAACCGACAAATTATTATTCTTCCATAGAAGTGTCATTTTCTCTGTCTAAGTCCTGTACGAACACGATCCAGGCAATGATCGATCTGGGGCTGATTGATAATGCTTCGGATCTGATGACTCAGAATGAGTATTATGATGTAATGAACGTAGATGGGATAACAGACTAATCTGATTGAAGAATAATGAATTTTTTGAGGTGAACACATAACATGAACAACACAGTTGAAATGAATGAAACACTGATCAGAAAAATGCTGGCATACTATTCCGGCGATCCTGCCCGCATCCAGCATTACACAAAAGTATATACTTACGCATCCATGATCGGACACGCAGAACATTTATCCGATGAATTGCAGCATATTCTGGAAACCGCTGCAATTCTTCATGACATCGGTATCAAAATTGCAGAAGAAAAATATCACTGTTCTACCGGACCGTTGCAGGAAAAAGAAGGTCCGGCAGCTGCCCGCCAGATGCTGACGGAATGTGGAACTTATTCTGATGCGGTGATTGATCGTGTCTGCTATCTCATCGGACATCATCATACTTACAGCAATATTGATGGGTTAGATTACCAAATTCTGGTAGAGGCAGATTTCCTCGTAAATCTTTATGAAGATCATGCGGATAAGCAGGCAATTCAAACAGCGATTGATCGGATTTTCATAACCAAATCCGGTACAGAAATGGCACATGTAATGTTTAATGTATAAGTATGCGCTAACTCAGTGAAATTTAGCAAAACTTAATATTATTTATCATTCTGTTGTATACTACAAAAAAAGGCACTGAAGACCTATAAATTCATTGGTTTTCAGTGCTTTTTTATATTTTTTCAATTCATTTCATACTTTAATTCTTCTACCTTATCTGTATCTCCCGCTAAAAGAGCATTACAGAAAGAATTGACCATCTCTCCGTCTTTTCCTACATTTTCTTTAAACAATGACATCACACGATCTGTCATAATATTTCGAACTTCTCGGTTTGGAATTACAAGCTGGTACAGATTTCCATCCGCCTCTCCCCTCTGTGTCAGATAGCCGGTCATAAAAAGTGCACTCCAGATATGCTCTCTGGAATCATACAACTCCTTATAGGTCAGTTCTGGTTCAAGTCGAACGCACGTGAGACTTGGTGCGTGATTCTGGTCAGCGC
>NZ_JRFU01000191.1 GCF_003122485.1 Eubacterium ramulus | reverse complement strand
GTCTAGTGAGTGAGGAAACTTTCTCTGATTTTGTTTTCACATATTAAATTTTAACAAATACTTCTACTCGGAGAACTGGCTATTATACAGATCCGCATAAAATCCACCCTTCGCCAGCAATTCCGCATGATCACCCTGCTCAATGATATCTCCATCTTTCATCACAAGAATCATATCCGCATTTTTGATCGTAGACAACCGATGCGCAATGACAAAACTGGTTCGTCCCTTCATCAGATTATCCATCGCACTCTGAATCAGTTCCTCCGTTCTTGTATCAACAGAAGACGTTGCCTCATCCAGAATCAGAATACGGTTATCTGCCAAAATCGCTCTCGCGATGGTCAGCAGCTGCTTCTGTCCCTGAGAAATATTGCTTGCATCCTCATTCAGCTCCATGTCATAGCCACCCGGCAGTGTCCGGATAAAGTGATCCGCATGTGCTGCCTTTGCCGCTTCAATGACTTCCTCATCGGTAGCATCCAGACGTCCGTAACGGATATTTTCCATAATGCTTCCCTTAAAGAGCCAGGTATCCTGCAATACCATTCCAAACGCATCTCTCAGCTCCCGGCGGTTGAAATCGCGGATATCGTGACAATCAATGCGAATGGAACCACTATTCACATCATAGAAACGCATCAGCAATTTTACCATCGTCGTCTTACCTGCACCTGTTGGTCCAACGATAGCAATCTTCTGTCCGGCTTCTGCCTTTGCACTGAAATCATGGATGATCATCTGATCCGGATTGTAACCAAAGCTTACGTGCTCAAATTCTACGTTTCCGACTACTTTTGTCACATCTGCAGGCTGCTCCACGATCTGATCTTCTTCCTCTTCTTCCAGGAATTCAAACACACGCTCTGCCGCTGCTGCCATGGACTGCACCTGATTTGTTACCTGTGCGATCTGCTGGATTGGCTGTGTGAAACTCTTCACATACTGGATAAACGCCTGAATATCACCAATGGTAATAATTCCACGGATTGCCAGCATACCGCCGCTGAGTGCAACTGCCGCATAACCAAGGTTTCCGATAAACTGCATGATCGGCATCATGATTCCGGAAAGGAACTGGGATTTCCATGCAGAAGTATACAATACGTCATTGGTCTGGTTGAACTGAGCAATCATCTCGTCTTCTTTATTATAAGCTTTGATCACCAGATGACCGCCATAGCTTTCCTCTACCTGACCATTGATATGTCCAAGGTATTCCTGCTGTGTGATAAAGTGTTTCTGTGATTTTTTTACCACCAGTGACACGCAAAGTCCGGAAACCGGAAGCACAACCAGCGCGATCAGCGTCATCAGCGGAGAGATGCTGAGCATCATTACAAGCACACCGATGATCGTTGCTGTGGATGTAATGATCTGGGTCACACTCTGGTTTAAGCCCATGCCAAGGGTATCCACATCGTTGGTGATTCTGGATAACACCTCACCGTAAGTACGGCTCTCAAAATATTTCATCGGCATGCGGTTGATTTTTTCCGTAATCTCTTTTCGCATCCGGTAACAGATTTTCTGTGTGATACCGGTCATGATCCATCCCTGCAGAAAACTTAAAACAGAGCTGAGCAGGTATAAACCAAGCACAAAAAGCAGGATTTTTCCGATATAGGTAAAATCAATGCCGCCGGTTCCGGCTACTTTTGCCATCAGACCGCTTGCCAGCGCTGTGGTTGCCTTACCAAGTACTTTCGGTCCTACGACACTGAATACGGTGGAGCAGGCCGCAATGATCATAACAAACACAACGGCTATTTTATATTTTCCCATATAGCGGAGCATTTTTCCGATTGCTCCTTTGAGGTCTTTTGCCTTTTCTCCCGGTGCCATTCCTCTGCCCGGTCCCATCGGACGTCTTTGTCTGGAAGCGGAATGTGTATTTCTCTCATTACTCATGATCTTCTGCCTCCTCTCCGTCTGTCAGTCCAAGTTCTTTTGCGGACATCTGAGATTTTGCAATCTCCTGATATACCGTACAGGTTTTCATCAGTTCCTCATGAGTGCCTTTACCCACGATCTGTCCTTCATCCAGAACAAGGATCTGGTCTGCATGTAAAATCGTGCTGATACGCTGTGCCACAATGATCACCGTGCTGTCCTGAACGGTATTTGACAGTGCTTTTCTCAGTTTTGCATCTGTTTTCAGATCCAGTGCAGAAAAACTGTCGTCAAACACAAAAATCTTCGGATGTTTTGCAATGGCACGGGCAATGGCAAGACGCTGTTTCTGTCCGCCGGAAACGTTTGTTCCGCCCTGTGCGATCGGTGCATCGTATTTTTCAGATTTTTCTTCAATAAAATCTTCCGCCTGGGCGATCTGAGCCGCCTGACGCACATCTGCATCACTGGCGTCCTTATTACCCAAACGCAGGTTGGATGCAATGGTTCCGGAGAACAGCACACCTTTCTGCGGTACAAAGCCAATCTGCTGACGCAGATCTTTCATGGAAAGCTCCCGGATATCGGTGCCATCCAGCGTAATGCTTCCCTCTGTCACATCGTACAGACGCGGAATCAGGTTTACGATGGTTGACTTACCGCAGCCGGTACTTCCGATGATAGCTGTGGTCTGTCCCGGGTTCGCCGTAAAATCAATATCCATGATCGCGGCTTCTTTGCTTCCCGGATACGTGAAATCAACATGTGAAAATTTCAAGACACCTGCTGTTTTCTCAACATGTTTCGGTTCTTCTGCTTCTTTGATAGAAATATCCATATTTAATACTTCATCGATACGGTCTGCTGCCACACCGGCACGCGGAAGCATGACAGACATTGCAGTCAGCATCAAAAATGCCATAACGATCAGCATTGCGTAAGTGATAAATGCAGTCATAGAACCAACCTGCATTACGCCAAGGTCGATTTTCTTTGCTGCCACCCAGACGATTGCAACCGTCAGTGCATACATGATCATCATCATACCAGGCATCATTAATGTCATAACACGGTTAGTAAAAAGCATGGTCTTGGTCAGTTCGCGGTTCACGCCGTCAAAACGTTCTTCCTCTTTGTCCTCACGACGGAAAGCACGGATAACAGAAAGACCGGTCAAAATCTCTCTGGAAACAAGGTTGACATCGTCGACTTTCTCCTGCATTTTCTTGAATTTCGGCATTGCCGCACCCATCAGGATCATGACAAATGCAAAAATTACGATAACCGCCACTACGATCAGCCATCCCATTCCGGCTTTTGTCTGTACCACTTTAATGATACCGCCGATTCCGATGATCGGTGCATAAGCAAGCATTCGTAAAAATACCGCTGTCACCATCTGAATCTGCTGTACGTCATTCGTACTTCTGGTGATCAATGACGCAGTAGAAAAATGCCCCATCTCCGCATTAGAAAAATGCATAACTTTTTCATACAGTCTGCCACGCAGAGAACGTCCCACACCTGCTCCGACCTTGGAAGCCAGATAAGAAACAAAAATTGCTGCGGCCATCATGACTGCGGCAAGCCCTGCCATCTGCAATCCTTTTTTCCAAAGATATGCGGTCTGAATTTTTGCCAGATCCAGACCTGCATCCTCGTCACAGGCTGCCGCGTACGCTGCTCCGGTAGAAGTAAGCATGGAGTCGCCCATGGTTTCCACCATATCTTCCATGGAATCACGCATGGATAAAACAGCACTTTCGTCCATCTGTCCGGATGCCTCCATTGCCTCAAAAATCGGACGTACATCCACGCAGTTGACGGTCTGTGTGCTTCCGTCGTCCTGCTCAACTTCTTTTTCTGATACACTCAGTTCTGTGCCAAGCATCTGCCCGATCTGCTCCAGACTCATCTGTTCGTATCCGGATACGTCCTGCCCGTTCTGTGTTGCCAGCATTTCTTTGAACTGGTCTTCTTCCATCTGAGACATCTGATAATTCAGGATCAGTGGAATCGCAAATTCGGAATCCAGCTCATCCAGGGTATCTTTGTCTGTTACAGAACATTCATAGGTCTTATGCTGCGTTGCCTCATAACTGGAAGCCCATAACGTCTTTTCTTCTTTCGTCATAAAAAGCTGTGCATTCTCATACTCTTCTGACGTCATTTCCTGCGGAAGAATATGTTCGATTCCCTTATTCTGAATACCCACATCAATGATATCTGCGGTATATGTCGGCAACGCCAGATCACAGTACGCCTGGATTACAAGCACCACCACGATCAGAATGATCGATTTCCAGTACGGAAGCATATTTTTAAAAATCTTCTTCATTTCCGTGATTTCCTTTCTAACTACTATTTTATGCTTTCCCAAAATTCAGATTGATTCTATTACCGGCTATTTTATTTAACCAGCATGTAGATCCATCCGATATGATTGACTTCATTAAGCTTCTTCATCTGTAGCTTCTTTTGCCTTTTTCTGGCTCTCCCGGATCTTCTCCAGTTCTTCTTTTGCCAGCTCATATTGCTGATAAATATAACTCACCAGCCGCGCCATCTCTTCCTTATCTGTCTTTTCAAACACCCGGTGAATAAATTCATCCATAATGGCATTGGATTCCTGCAAAACTTCCTGACCGGATTCGGTGATCTCCACCAATGTATTCCTGCGGTCGTTCTGATCCACAAAACGTCTGACGTATCCCTTTTTCTCCAATGCTTTAATGCTTCTGGATACCGCCGGTGGCAGCGCGTGGGTATATTTCGCCAGATCCGACATCTTCACCCCATGTTCAGAACCAATTTTCTTCTGCACATGATAAATGCCGTTCATCAGCACAAATTCCCCTTTGTTCAGACGCGGCAGAATGCTTCCGATATTCAGTTTCCGAAACATATGCAGGGCTTCCCAAACATTCTGCTCCATATGATCCATGTGATTCACATGCTCCATGCATTCTCTATACTGCATGTGTTCCTCATGCTCCATAGACTCTGTTTCGCTCCTGCGATCTACAGAACCCGTTATTTCCCGGTCAAGCACTTCTTTCCTATTTTCAACGTATTTCATAACTCCCGAAAGCTTCCTCCTTTCCGTATACATATCTTTTGAAAGATACCTCCTGTTTTCCTCATACAACACAGTATATAACAGGTGAGATACTCTTGTTTTCCCAATATTTAACAGTGTTAATCATTGACTATTGGTAAATATTAACACCGTTAAGTATTATTGTCAATAAAAAGAGGAACAATCAATTCTTAAATAATTCTAAAATGGTAACTGTTCCAATACACCATTCCTATCATCAAGAACTCAATTGTTCCTCTTTTGCATCTAAATTTTCCTATTTTTCAAAAATCATTCCGCTGACCTTACAAAGAATTACTTCATAACATAGCTATTATTTAGCTGATTTCCTTCTGTCAAACCAGAAATCTTCTCTCATTCATTAAGATCAAAACTTCTCTACCAGCATACCGCTTCGATAAGCCTCCAGTAATTCTTCCAGCTCCTCGATATTTTCCCGCAGAACTTTACCAGTGTCGGTATCATTTACTGTTTTCCGTTTTACCACGTTCTGTTCCATAACGATATGAGAATGGATACATGTCTCATTCAACACCGTATCTTCCATGGAAGTAAATGGTTCATGTGCTGCCAGCACCAGTCCATAAGAGTTGTAGATCAGTGTGTAACCCGCAATTCCGGTCTTCTGCTGATAAGCCTTGGAAAATCCACCGTCAATGACAAGCAGCTTGCCGCCACATTTTACCGGAGATTCACCTTTTTTTACAATCACCGGAATATGACCATTGATGATATGCGCACCCTGTACCGGAAGTCCAAATTCTTTCAGGATCTTATCCACGATCTCTTCCTTCTCAAACAGACGGTAATACGCATTTTTCGGTTCCTCATGAGTTTCCTTTTCATTAATAAAATAACGCTCAAAGGTTGCCATACGCTCTTTTCCGAATACCGGTGAATGTTTGTTTTTCCAGATAAACCAGAGAATATCCTCGCCGCGTTTCTTCTCCACCGGATCAATGGAATAGTAACCTTTTCTGGCATAATGCTCTAAAATATCATACAGAGCCTTTCCACTGTAAGTCTTTCCATAAATATTGACTTTCATAAAGCTGCCGTCATCATTCAACGGAACGCAGCCATGATACAACAGGTTTCCATTGTATACTTTGTAAAGACTTCCTTTTGTATACAGGAAACGGATATGGCGCTGCAGACGCTCACTGCCAAGAAAACTGTTTTTCAGACGCTCTACTACATCTTCTTCCTGCTGGGTAAATTTGTACGGTTCCTTTGGATCGATGGTCGGGAAATACGTATCGTTCAACGTATATTCTTTGCCGTTTAATTTGATCGTACCTTTTTCATAATCAATCTTATCCAACAGCAGACGCTCCTGCATATCCCATTCCGGATGCTCTTTGATCAGCTGTCCCTCTGCCTTAAACTGAATGATGGTGATAGCTTTGTGCATCATGGCATCCAGCTCCGCAAAATCGCGGTCATATTCTTCGTCATCATCCCGCACATGAACATTAAATGTCTTACTTGTGTGTCCCTGATAACAATCCATTGCCAGACGCATCAGTGGAATCATATTGATACCATAGGCATCTTCCAGAATCGACAGATTACCATATCGCGCTGAAATACGAAGCATATTACACATACATGCTACAGAACCTGCTGCCGCTCCCATCCAGAGAATATCATGGTTTCCCCACTGAATATCCACAGAATGATGTTTCATCAGATCATCCATGATCAGATGCGGATACGGTCCTCTGTCAAAAATATCACCAACTACATGCAAATGATCCACAGTAAAACGACGGATCAAATAGCAGAAATCTGCAATCAGCTGTGCTGCCCTGCCGGTGTGGATAACAGAATTGATGATTTCATTATAATAGGCTTCCTGATCTGCCACATCCGGTCTTCCGGTCATCAGCTCCTCGATAATATATGCAAAATCCTTCGGCAAGGATTTTCGCACTTTAGAACGGGTATACTTGGATGACGCATTTTTACAAACACGGATCAGGCGGAAAATTGTCACCTTATACCAGTCCTCCAGATTTTCCCGTGCCGTTAATTTTCCTTCAATCTGTTTGATCTTCAGTTCCGGATAATAGATCAGTGTTGCCAGTGTACGTTTCTCCGGAATGCCCAGAGAACTTCCAAATTCATCCTCGATCTTACGCTGTACGGCACCGGAACCGTTGCACATCACATGACGGAACTGTTCGTACTCCCCATGAACGTCCGTGATGAAGTGCTCGGTGGCCTTTGGCAGACTTAAAATTGCCTTCAGATTGACAATCTCCGTCGCCGCCGCTGCAATGTTCGGATATTGTGTTGCCAGTACTTTCAGATACTTAATATCTGCATTTTCCATGTCTGGTAATCCCCCTTATATTATTCTAACCACTTGATTTAAGTTTTCTGATTTCGATACAAGTCGATGCTTCCACGCAAAATTGCAACGCTCGCACGTTGAATCATCCTTCACGCATAAAATACGCTCATTTTATGATGCGCTCTTGATCACATCTGCCATTCCGTAAAATCCAGCCGGTTTTCCTGCCAGATATTTTGCAGCTTCAATGGCTCCCTTACCAAAGATTGCTTTGGAATATGCAGTATGTTTGAATGTAATGACTTCATCTGTTCCTGCAAAGATCACTTCATGCTCGCCAACGATGTTGCCGCCACGGACTGCCTGAATACCGATCTCGTATTTGTCACGTTTTTTACGCTCCTGGGAACGGTCATATTTGTAAGAATATGCCTCATCCAACGCTTCATTCATGGAATCTGCCAGTGCGATTGCGGTTCCGCTCGGTGCATCCAGTTTCTGGTTGTGATGTTTCTCCACGATCTCCATGTCAAATCCTGCCGGAGCCAGTACTTTTGCTGCGGTCTGAAGAAGTTCCATTAAGGTATTAACGCCCAGAGACATATTCGCTGATTTTAAAACTGCAACTTTCTCGCTGGATGATTTTAATAATGCATCCTGCTCTGCGGAAAGTCCTGTAGTACAAACAACTACCGGAATCTGACGCTCTACACTGTAGTTCATCAGTGCATCAATGCAGCTGACATGAGAAAAATCAATAATCGCCTCTGCCTCTACGTCACAGTCAGCAATATTTGCAAACACCGGATATCCATAGTGCTGCTCTGTATTGATATCTACTCCTGCTACGATCTCGATCTCCGGATCTTTCTCACACAGATCACTGATCACCTGTCCCATATGTCCGTTACATCCGTTCATAATTACTTTTGTCATATTCTAACTTCCTCCGTAAAATTCATTTACTGAAACATTTATTTCTCACATAAGCTATAATACCCCCGCATTCCATGCGAGGGCAAGTGATTTCTCATATTTTTGTAATATTCACCGCTATTTTTTGCATAATCGTCTCTAAATCGGGTGATTTTCCGATTTATCTCACGCTGAATAATACTTAATGATACCTGTTCAAGTCGAACGCACGTGAGACTTGGTGCGTGATTCTGGTCAGCG
>NZ_JRFU01000190.1 GCF_003122485.1 Eubacterium ramulus | reverse complement strand
TATGTCCTCCCTGTCTTTTTTTACAATTCTCAACAAACAAATTTTACATAAAATAAGAACCAGCGTGCGCACTCGCTGGTTCCTGAAAATCTTTCTTAATTCCAAAAGAGTTGATTCCTTTATTCCAGTGATAGCGCCCCATCGTTTCCGATGACAGTCACAGTGTTCTTCACATTGTGCCCAAGTAACACACAGCCGCTCCTGTATATCCTTTCGGCATGATTTCCTTTTGACTGCCCTCATCTGTGATACGGTACATACGGCAGTTTACTCATAAATCATGCAACCTCTATCTCACTACTGTCTCATTTGTGCTCAATATAGCACTTTCCTATAAGAATGTCAACCTTTATGATTTTTATTTATATCCTTTTTTATGATATGACGGGATTCTGTCACTTATCCTTCTTTTTTAATACAGATTTCGTACACATCATCAGCCTGTTCCATGATCCCGTCACTGATCACCTGACCGGTCATGATCATATGCATGTCATCTGATTTCATTGCCATCAACTGAAGAATCTCTTCCTCCGGCACAATGTTCTGATCCAGAAGTCCCAACACTTCATCCAGAATCAGGATATCACACTCACCTGTCTGCAACACCTTTCTAGCATAACTAATGCCATTTTTCATATTCATCTGCTCTTCCAACTGTTCTTCTGCTGGCAATTCTCTGTAAAACTTCTCCGATTTTTGAAAACGAAACAGACGAATTTCCGGCTCCAGCCGTCCCAGAAAACTGATCTCATCCTCATCTTTTTGTTTTAAAAACTGAATAACGATCACGGACTCACCTTTACTGGCTTCATGAATGGCATATCCCAGTGCTGCGGAGGTTTTTCCCCGTCCTTCACCATAATATACCTGTATTTTTCCTGTACTCATAGTCTCCTCCTTTGAAGTCACATACGAACACACTACGTGAACTCTCCGTTTCACTCATCCGATCCCAACGGATTTCATGAACTGTGAACTAAGATAGCACATTTGTTAGGAAAATGCAACTATCGTATGAACCAGATCTGTTGCTTGAGCCGAATGCACCGTACGAGCCGGATGGTACGCTAGTCATTCTCCAGCAGATCTACTTTGCTCACGGATACCTCATAAGCTACCCGGTGCTCTACATTTTCCTCATCAATCCGTTTTACATATTCCCGGCTCTGTACACGTCCCACGATCTGAATATGGCTTCCTACCGTAAACCCAGAAGCAAAGCGGGCATTTCTGCCCCAGCAGATACAGGGTATGTAGTCTGATTTTCCATAAGAACGGTTGACCGCAAGCAACACATCCGCGATTTCACGTCCCAACGGTGTTTTCCGGTAAATCGGCTCCTTGCAGATGTATCCATCCAGAAAAATCTGATTCGTTTTCTCATTTTCATCAATCTCATCCAAAAATTCAAGTTCCCTCACAAACACCGACAGAACAAGGCGGTTCTTTTTCTCTTCATGGCGATTATAGGAACGGAACTGTCCCGATACCCGAATCAGCTGTCCGGTGTAATCCTGCTCTGTATCGATCAGTCGTTCTGATATCATCAGCGGAATGTAATCCGAATAGTTACTCAGACGGTTCACTGCCAGTTCTACCATATAAAATCCTTCTCCAAACACCTCATGACTGAACTGAAACTCCGAAACAATTTCTCCCACCATCGACACCTGATTGTTCTCAAATAATTTATCTGTCATCTTTGTAAGCTCCCTTCTTCACATGTACTTTCTTTGTGCTTTCAATTTATTCCAGTTTTTCATTTTTAGAACTCAAAACCACTTTTTTCTGCCGGCAAATACAATCTAACATGAAAAACTTGCGATTTTGCGAAAAAAATGTCGACAACCTTTTCATTCTTCCTCTTGCCAAATCTGAATTTTGTGATAAAATGAATTGGTTGCACTAATGAATACTATATATTTTCTATCATTTAGATAGGAAAGACTTAACAACTGATCTATTCAGAAGGAAGGATACATGTAATGAAAACAAAGAGAGAGGACATTAGAAATATTGCCATCATCGCTCACGTAGACCACGGTAAAACAACACTGGTTGATGAGCTGCTGAAACAGTCCGGCGTCTTCCGTCAGAATCAGGAAGTGCAGGAACGTGTCATGGATTCCAATGACATCGAGCGTGAAAGAGGAATCACGATTCTGTCAAAAAATACTGCAGTATTTTACAAAGATACAAAAATCAATATTATCGACACACCAGGTCATGCCGATTTCGGTGGCGAGGTTGAGCGTGTACTGAAAATGGTAAACGGCGTTATCCTTGTGGTTGACGCATTTGAGGGCGCTATGCCACAGACAAAATTCGTTCTGATGAAAGCATTAGAGCTGAATCTGCCGGTTATCGTCTGCATCAACAAGATCGACCGTCCGGAAGCAAGACCGGATGAGGTTATCGACGAAGTTCTGGAACTGTTTATGGATCTGGATGCTTCCGATGAGCAGCTTGACTGCCCGTTCGTTTACGCATCTGCAAAGAACGGTTACGCAACATTAGATCTGAACGACGAGCCAAAAGACATGATGCCACTGTTTGAGACCATCTTAAACTACATTCCGGCTCCGGAAGGTGATCCGGATGCAAACACACAGGTTCTGATCAGTACCATTGATTACAATGAGTACGTTGGACGTATCGGTGTCGGCAAAGTCGACAACGGATGCCTGCGTGTCAACCAGGATGCCATCATGCTGAACGCACATGATCCTGAGAAACAGAAAAAAGTCCGCATCAGCAAACTGTATGAGTTTGACGGATTAAATAAAGTAGAAGTAAAAGAGGCAAAGATCGGTTCTATCGTAGCAATCTCCGGTATTGCTGATATCCATATCGGTGATACGATCTGTGATCCGGAAAATCCGGTAGCGATCCCGTTCCAGAAGATCTCTGAGCCGACCATCTCCATGAACTTCATCGTAAACGACAGCCCGCTGGCAGGTCAGGAAGGTAAATACGTTACTTCCCGTCACATCCGTGACCGTCTTTTCAAAGAGCTGAACACCGACGTTTCTCTCCGCGTAGAGGAAACAGACAGTGCCGACAGCTTCAAAGTATCCGGTCGTGGTGAACTGCATCTGTCCGTCCTGATCGAGAACATGCGTCGTGAAGGTTACGAGTTTGCAGTAAGTAAAGCAGAGGTTCTGTACCATACCGATGAAAATGGTAAAAAAACAGAGCCGATGGAAATGGCTTACGTTGATGTACCGGATGAATTTACCGGTGTTGTTATCGAAAAACTGAGTCAGCGTAAAGGTGAGCTGCAGAACATGGGAAGCATCAGCGGCGGTTATACCCGTCTTGAATTCAAGATCCCGTCCCGTGGTCTCATCGGTTATCGTGGCGACTTTATGACAGATACAAAAGGTAACGGTATCATCAATACCATCTTCTGTGGTTATGAGCCGTACCGTGGAGATATCCAGTATCGTAAACTTGGTTCCCTGATCGCATTTGAATCCGGTGAATCCGTAGCATACGGTCTGTTCTCCGCACAGGAGCGTGGTTCCCTGTTTATCGGACCTGGCGAGAAAGTATATTCCGGAATGGTTATCGGACAGTGCTCCCGTGCAGAAGATATTGAGTTAAATGTCTGCAAGAAGAAACATCTGACAAATACACGTTCTTCTTCTGCTGATGAGGCGCTGACACTGACACCGCCGAGAGTACTCAGCTTGGAGCAGGCACTGGATTTCATCGATACAGATGAGCTGCTGGAGGTAACTCCGGAGAGCCTGAGAATCCGTAAGAAGATTCTGGATCCGACTTTAAGAAAACGTGCGTCTTTCAAAAAATAAATTATCTTGATAACGCGACAGGTATTGAACAAAAAAGAGCAAAAAAACATCCGACAGCCTGAGACGGCTTGCCGGATGTCTTTTTGCTCTTTTTTGAATTTACGTTAATTATAATGCTTTGATTCTCTCCAGGGCAGCAAGTGTATTTTCATATGTTCCAAATGCTGTCAGTCTGAAGTATCCTTCTCCGCTCGGTCCAAATCCTGATCCCGGTGTACCTACAACGTTTGCTTTCTCAAGCAGGTAATCAAAGAATTCCCAGGATGTCATCTGATCCGGTGTTTTTAACCAGATGTACGGTGCATTTACGCCGCCGAATACTTCAAATCCTGCGTCCTGCAGTCCGCCTTTGATGGCTGCTGCATTTTTCATGTAGTAAGCAACCTGCTCTTTTAACTGTGCTTTACCAGCCTCGCTGTAAACTGCTTCGCCGGCACGCTGTACGATGTACGGAGCACCGTTGAATTTTGTTCCGTGACGTCTTGCCCACATCTGATGTAAGGAAACATCTCCGCATTTCAGGTCTTTCGGAACAACTGCGTATCCCAGACGAACACCGGTAAATCCAGCGTTCTTGGAAAAGCTCTTTAACTCGATTGCACAAGTTCTTGCGCCTTCACACTCATAAATGGAATGTGCTACATTGTCCTCGGAAATATATGCTTCATATGCACCATCATAAATGATCACTGCACCAATCTTGTTTGCGTAGTTTACCCACTCCTGCAGCTGATCTTTTGTGATCGTTGTTCCTGTCGGGTTGTTCGGCAGACACAGATAAATGATGTCTGGATTCTCCTTCGGGAACTCCGGTACGAAATTGTTTTCTTTTGTACACGGCATGTAGATGACATTGCTCCACATCTCTGTCTTCGGATCGTATGTACCGGTTCTGCCAGCCATAACGTTGGAATCCACATAAACTGGGTAAACCGGATCACATACAGCGATGCGGTTATCTACAGAGAAGATCTCCTGAATGTTTCCGGAATCGCTTTTTGCGCCGTCGGATACAAAAATCTCATCCGCGCTGATGTCACATCCTCTTGCTTTATAATCGTTGTCTGCAATGGCTGTACGCAGGAATTCATATCCCAGATCCGGTGCATAACCATGGAATGTCTCAGCATTTCCCATCTCTGTTACAGCATTGTGCATTGCATCAATAATTGCCGGTGCCAGTGGCTGTGTTACATCACCGATACCAAGACGGATCAGTGTTTTCTCCGGATTTGCAGCCTGGAATGCACTTACTTTTTTCGCGATTGTGCTGAACAGATAGCTGCCCGGAAGTTTCTGGTAATTGTCGTTTACTTTAAACATATTTACAACTCCTCACTAAAATGTATCTCATGTTGCAAGATTCCACTCAGCGTATGTTGAGATTCTCATTGCTACATAAATGTAGTATAGATGAGATATTCAAGTCGAACGCACGTGAGACTTGGTGCGTGATTCTGGTCAGCG
>NZ_JRFU01000019.1 GCF_003122485.1 Eubacterium ramulus | reverse complement strand
CTTGTTTCTCACCACCTATAGAGGTGGGAGTCATCTCCCATCTGATATTACTCCTCGATATGTGCGATTGCTTTTGCAAGCTGTTTCTTAGCGCCTAAGTTACCCTGACGTGCGATCATGATACGCTGTGCCTGCGGAGAACCTGCACCATGCATGGACTCTGTACGATATCCAACTGCTGCTGTACCAAGAGAAAGGTTCTCAATGAGACGAAGGATTTTCAGACGATTCTCTGTTGTTACATCAGCAACACCTCTGAAGTATTTGTCAATGTATTTGCCAAGTTTCTCATCGCGGAAATCTTTCTCAGATGGAGCTGTAACCATCAGACCACCTGCGATATCCTCTGCCAGACGAACGATTTCATATGGGAAACGTGTAACGTTCTGTTTACATACGTTTGCAAGAAGCAGGTTGATGATATATGCGCCAGACTCTGTAGCTGTTCCCTCTGTGGAGCATGCAAGACCACAGCAGAATAATGTCTCGTTTAAGTGTGTCATCTCGATCAGTTTATCTTTTACTGCGGAAGCTTTTGCAACACCATTGTACTCAGCTGCAACTGCTGCTGCACCGATCAGGACATCACCTACACCTACTTTACATCCGCCGTAGGACTGACGATGGTAACCTGCGAAACGCTCAACTAACATTCCGGCAAACTCAGCTTCACCATTCATAAAGATACGATCGTTTGGTACGAATACATCTTCGAAAACAACCAGAGCTTCTACTCCACCGAACTCAGAGTTTCCGACATCCATCTGGGAACCTTCCAGTTTTCTTGTATCACAGGACTGACGTCCGATGATCATGAAGATACCTTCTGTGTCAACCGGTACTGCGAAAGATACTGCGTAATCTTTGTCATCCGGTCCCATAGCGATAGTCGGCATAACGATTACTTCATGTGAGTTGCAGATACCTGTCTGATGTGCTTTTGCACCACGAACTACGATACCATCCGGACGGCGCTCAACAACACGTAAGTACATATCCGGATCTTCCTGTGCGTGAGGTGCTTTGGAACGATCACCTTTCGGATCTGTCATAGCGCCGTCTACGGTTAAATCGTTGGTTGCACAGTAGTTCATGAATTTTTTGAAGTTTTCATGGTAAGATGTACCATATTTTTTATCGATTTCATATGTTGTGGAAAACTCTGCGTTGAACGCATCCATTCCTACACAACGCTGGAAACAGGCTGCGGTTTTCTGACCACACAGTCTCTGCATTTTTACTTTGTTTTTCAGATCTTCTGTGCTCTGATGGATATGTGTGAAACGGTTGATCTTCTCGCCTGTAAACGGAGATGTAACAACCATCAGATCCTGATACTGCGGATCCTGAGCCAAATCATATGTCATTCTTACAGAATTTAATGACGGACGAAGAATCGGATTGTCTACCGGATTCTCTACCTTCTCACCGAACATGTAGATCTCCATGTTCATTTTGCGGATACTCTCGATATACTGTTCACCAGTCATAAGTGCCATTTTTTGTTCCTCCCATTTTCTCGTTGATTTAATTGCATTTTTGCATCATTTTTATGTTATGATGCGATTATACACCATTATATGTATTTTTGCAATTATGCAGTTTCACAAAATATTCTGCAAGTTTAAAACAAAGACTGCTGTCTGTGCATATGTTTCTGTACAATATGCACAAACAGCAGTCCTTAGTGCTGTAAAAACGCAATTTTAACGTTTTCTCATTATTTCTTTTTCTGGCTTTTCATCAAGCCCAATTGCTCATATTTTTGCCGTTTCCGTACAAAAGTAGAACTATCCATTCCAAGGCTCGCTGCCGCCTCACGGATGTTTCCAAATCTGGAAAACGCATGGTCCAGATACCCGGCTTCAAATCTGGCAACCTCCATTTTCAGATCTACCTGATCCTGATAGCTTTCCTGCTTCTCTTCCACTTTTTCAAGCCGATCATGCATAAAAAGATCCTGCGCCCGGATCACATCACCGGTGCTGATGATTGCTGCCCGCTGTACCAGATTTTTCAGTTCCTGAATATTTCCCGGCCATGGATAATCGTTCAGACACTGGTAACTTTCCCGGTCAAACTGCTTGTTCTGCCCGGTTTTATAATTGTACTGGTTCAGGAAGAAGTCAAGCAGCGGAATAATGTCCTCCCTGCGTTCCCGTAATGGAAGTACCTCCATGGAAAACAGTGAAAACTGCTGCAACAGTAAGTTATTAACACTTGCCATCTGCTCTAACTGCTGCACAGAATACTTACTGCCAGCGATCATCCGGATATTCAGTTTCTGTAAATATCCTTCTTTCATCACACAACATCCATCCCGGAGAACTGTCAGCAGATTTCCCTGAATATCTTCTGGCACAGCTGCCAGTTCTTCGATATATAAGGTTCCGCCTTCCGCACTTTCCAGCAAGCCGATCTGCGGCTCATGCTCTGCAGTTCCCGGTGTTCCAAAAAGGTAAGTCTCCAGATCATTCTTCGGTACAGCTGAAAAATTCAGGCGTAAAAACGCAGCTTCTGTTCGATCAGAATGTGCATGGATATATTTTGCCAATCGGAACTTACCACAACCGTTTTCTCCATAAAGCAGTACCGGCAAATCCACCTGTGCCATTTTCCGGGCAAATTCCAGCAATTTTCTGCTCGGTTCTGCCACCGCAACCAGTTCCACATCTCCGTCCAGTTCCTTGCGCATACGCTCCAATTCCTGCATATACTGACGATTCTGCTGCTCCTTTCGCTGCAATTCCTTTCGGATGGAATAGATTTCTGTAATCTCACGAACCAGTGTCACCACCATAACCAGATTCGTTTTGTCATCGCCATCAAAAATCGGTGTACTTGTGATGACTGCCCGCTTTCCGGTTCGGAAAATCTGCTCACTGGTCACAGACTCTCCGCTTTGCAGCACAGAAAGTGTACCACTCATGGATACTACGCCGGCTTCCACCAGATCTTTCATGTTTTTCCCAATCATTTCGGATTTTCTCAGACCACTGATCAGCTCGTAACTGTGATTCAGATACACCGTATTCGCTTCCCTGTCTGTAATATAAATACCGTCATGAAAATTGTCCAAAACTGCTTCCAGATAATCTTCCACCTGGAGATTTCCGGAATCTTTTTCCTGCAAATTCATATTTTTGCTCCTTATAAAATTGCAAAAATGCATCAACTAATCTTTATAGTAAATGATTTTTTGCATTTTTACAATATGCAGAAGCAATTTTTTCACTTTTTTTAGTCAAGACTTACTGGTTTACATGCATTTTTTCAACTATTTTCCTTCTCACACCTGAACCTGCAACCTACAATTCCTGTTTCAGACAGGTTTTTATATCATCTTCAGCATTGCTGATCAGATGAAGCTGGAACGTATCCACCAGATACTGCACCACATTCGGACTTAAAAATGCCGGCAGGATCGGACCAAGGTAAATATTCTTGATCCCAAGACTTAATAACGCAAGCAAAACCGCTACCGCTTTCTGCTCATACCAGGACAGGATCAGCGACAACGGCAGACTGTTGACATCTGTATCGAAAGCATCCGCCAGTGCTGTGGCGATCCGTACCGCGGAATATGCATCGTTGCACTGTCCCACATCCAGCAGACGCGGAAGGCCTGCCACCGTTCCAAAATCAATTTTATTAAACCGGTACTTTCCACAGGCAAGCGTCAGGATCACACAATCCTCCGGCACCAGTTCTGCAAACTCTGTATAGTAATTCCGCCCCGGTCTGGCACCGTCACAGCCGCCGATCAGGAAGAAATGTCGGATTTTTCCGTCTTTGACTGCCTGTACGATCTCTCCGGCATGGCTTAAAGTTGCTTCATGCGCAAAACCTGTCAAAAGTTCAGATGACAGATGACAACTTGGGCAATCCGACGGTTCTATTGGTTTTACATCCTGATCTTCGGAATAGCCGCCCAGTTCCAACGCCTGACGGATGATCTCACTGAAATCTTTCTCGCCGTTTGCATTTTTTCCGATATATTTGACACCGTCCCATCCAACGACATTCGTACTGTAAATACGGTCTTTGTAACTTTCCCGCGGACGCATCAGACAATTTGTTGTCATCAGAATACATCCCGGAAGATTATCGAATTGTTTCTGCTGATCCTGCCACGCTCCGCCAAAGTTTCCGATGAGATGCGGATATTTTTTCAAGCCTTCATAGCCGTGTCCCGGAAGCATTTCTCCATGAGTATAAATATTCACGCCGGTTCCTGCGCTTTGCTGCAACAGCATTTCCAGATCATGAAAATCGTGTCCGGAAACAATAATGAAAGGGCCTGCTTTCAGCGTTGTTGATACTGCATGTGGCGTTGGATTTCCATAAGTCTGTGTGTTTGCCTCATCCAGTGTCTTCATTACTGCAAGCGCCATCTCTCCGGCTTTCATAGAAAGACGGATCAATTCTTCCACCGTCATGTTATCATCCGTCACAGCCGACAATGCTTCCACATAAAAATCATCCACTGCATCACTAAAATAACCTAATTCCCGGGCCTGATGTCCATAAGCACTGATTCCTTTTAACCCATAAATGATCAGTTGGCGCAAAGAACGGATATCTTCATCCAGATCCTGATCATACATGATTCCGGCAACCTCTGCGGTGCGCAGCATTTCACTTTTTTCCTGTGGCAAACGATAAGACATATAGATGTTTTCCGTTGCAACTCCTCCGATCTGCTGGCGCAGTTCATCTTTGATCTTCTGCGCCTCTTTCAGAAGTTTTACATGCACTTCCGAATCAAAATTTACATTAGTCAGCGTGGTAAACAGACAGTTTTCAATAAAAGAGATCACACCTTTATCCAGTTTTTCTCCCTGATCCAACAGTATTTTTCCATAGCAGCTGATGCCTTTTAACTGAAAAATGAGCAGATCCTGCAAGTTGGCAATCTCCGGTGTCTTTCCGCACACGCCCTGTCGGGTACAGCCTTTTCCGTTTGCAGTCTGCTCACACTGATAGCAAAACATTTCGTATCCAAGTTCCATATTATTCTGCATGACAATTCCTCCAATCATCTTAATCCGTTTAGAACTGTCTTTCTTTTACATAAATTATATTGCAATTAAATAATCGAACAGTTCTCACTCCATTTAAGATGCATGGTTTGCTCAAATTTTATGCATTTTTCCTTAAAATTGAATCCCCCATCTGATATTTATCGTTTTCTGAACCACACCTTTTCCTTAACAAATTTTTTTCAACAAAAAACGGAACCACAGCGCTTAACTCTGTGATTCCGCTTCTCATACTTTTTTCAATTCTCATAAAAGCATTTCTGCTTTTATGCTTCGGCTGCTTCCTCGTCAGCTGCCTCATCCTCCGGGATGCTGTTTCTGATTGCATCAACCATGACAACGATTGCTTCCGGATCTGTGTGAACATCGATATCCGGGTTTTTAGAAATCTCAAGATCTTTGACACGGATAACATCGCCGACTTTCATGCCTGCTACATCAACATTTACGTGATCAACTAATGCTGCCGGTAACGCTTTGTATTCGATTTCCTCTAAGCACTCCTGCAGAGCACCTTCCAGGACTTTCTCACGGTTCTCAATTACTACTGCTGCTGTAGAATGAACTTTCTCGGTACTTACCAGTGCCTGAAAATCAATCTCATCAACACAACGTTTCATTGAATTATAATCTACCTCTTTGATCAGAACATCGTAATCCTGTCCTTCCACATTCAGCATGATCTGGCTTCCTTTGTGCTCTGTTTTCAGCAGACGTTCCACTTCCATCTTGCTCATCTTCAGCGGAACAGAACCTTCGATCTCTTTACCGAACAGGTTACCTGTTACGAATCCCTCTCTTCTGAGTTTCTTTGCTTTGACATCCATGCTTCTTTTTTCAGCTTTTAAAGTATTCATTTATCTTTTCCTCCAAAAATCTGAATTGCTTAGCAGCCTTCTACAAAGAGGTTTTGTTAAGTAGTTCCTTATTTGTTACAGTGCAATTATAGCAGGTATAGCAGAAACAGATTAACCAAAATTGTAAAAATATTTGCATTATTTTTGGTAATTATTTAACGGTTCCCTGTTAAAATTTGATTTTACCGTTTACTACACGATAAGTCTTGCCCTGTACTTTGACCGTTCCGTTTTTGGAAAAATCAACTTTTCCGCCGGACAGATACCAGTAGCCGTTCTCATTGTGTGCGATTCCACGGAAATTAAAGTTTACTTTTCCGTTTTCAATTCTCCACCAGCCATTTGCATTTTTTGCTACTCCGGTGTAACTGAAATCAACTTTTCCTCCGCGGATGTACCACCAGCCGTTTTCGTTCTTCTCTACGCTGTTGCAGTTGAAGTCTACTTTACCATTGACAATTCTCCACCAACCATTTACATTTTTTGCTACTCCGGTGTAACTAAAGTCTACTTTTCCTCCACGGATGTACCACCAGCCGTTTTCGTTTTTCTCTACGCTATTGCAGTTGAAATCTACCTTACCGTTAACGATTCTCCACCAGCCGTTTGCATTCTTTGCAACACCTGTGTAACCAAAATCTACTTTTCCTCCTCGGATGTACCACCAGCCGTTTTCGTTCTTTTCGACACTGTTGCAGCTGAAGTCTACCTTACCGTTGACCACTCTCCACCAGCCGTTTTTGTTTTTCGCTACGGTAGTTACAGTTGTTGCAATCTTGTTATCTTTGTAGTAATACCAGTTTCCGTCTGCATCTTTCTCATCAGAAAGTCCGTCTTTGTGTACCGGCTTCGGATCTGGGGTTGGTTCTGCTTTCTTATCAGCATTCTTTGCAGCTGTAAACACCTCATCCAGAGATGTCTCTGCTTCTTTCTGTGTCTCTGCTACTTCTTCCGTCGTTGTTGCTGCATTGATTGCTTCCTTCGCTGCTGCTACTGCAGATTCAACATCTGCTTCGTATGTGGATCTCTGATCTGCACTTAAGTTTGCAAGCTTTTCGATTTCTGCTGTGATAGCGGTAGCTTTTTCGGTTACTGCTTTTACAGCTTCTTCTTTTGCTGCTTTCAGTTTTGCCTCTGCTTCCGCAGCCGCAATATTCTTCTCTGAAACTTCTGTTGCTTCTTTTACAAGTGCATCTACTGCAGTCTTTGCATCTGCCGCTGCTTGATCTACATCTGTAGTTGTTGCTGCTTCATTGACTTTTGCAATTGCTGCATCAGCTGCTTTCTCTACTTTCTCGTTATAAGCTGTAATTTCTTCTTCGCTTAAACCTTTCAGATTTTTGATTGCTTCTTTCTGAGCAGTTGCATAATCAGTAATTTCTTTACTTGCTGCAGTTTTTGCATTTTCTAATGTAACATTTCTGATCTCTACATCGAATGTCGCTGTCTTTCCTGCATATTTTACAGTAACTGTCTGTTTCTCTGCTACTTTACTGCTGTCAAAACCAGTTACGATTACTTTGGACAAATCTACAACATCTTCTGTTCCGTCTTCATAAGAAGCAGTAACTGTCATACCGGTTGTGTCAAGTGATTCACCCAGATCATATACTGTCTTTGTCGGTGCATTTACTTTAATTCCGGAAACGGCTACTGTCTTTGTACTTACCAGTACCGGAGCCATATTTTCTGCATTTGCATAAGATTTTGCCCCTTCTTTACTTACAAAGAAAATACGATTTGCCTTGTCGACCTGTTTGCCAACCATATTTACAGCCAGCGTGATACTGTCCTGACCGGCTGCTTTTGCCGCTGCAACTAATGATGTAACATCTGCTGTTGCTATTGTACCATTCGGTGTACTGATCAGTGCCGGATCATCGCTTACAATCTTTCCAAGGTTAAATTCTTCTGAAGTAATTACTCCATTTTCTTCCAGAATTGCAGGTTTCGTTTTCCAGTTCAGAGTATTTTCTGTCCAGTCTGTATTCTCTGCCATGGCAATCTGAAGCTGTGCATCCAGATTAGCAGCTTCATTGTGGCGTACACCCAGTAAAGTCATCTGTAATTTTACACGGTCAACCTGAGTAAGATCAATCTGTGACACATCAAATTTCAGATATGTAACTTTATTGTCACTTCCACCTGCGGTTCCCAATGTTCCTTTCGAATCTGTTCCGTAAGAAGTACGCAGGAAATTCTTTGCGCCAAAGTCTGCTGTCTGATCTCCGCTCCAGCTGCCTGCAAATGTATCCTGAGATACGACGGTTCTGGATACTTCTGCATCTTTTCCGATAACATTTTTCACAGTTGCACGGATGACAGGAGCCGCTTCCTTCTCTGCATCCAGTTTTGCTGCGCCTTCGGTACTTGCAAATGCCAGTTCATAGCCATTCTCATCACATACAGCCAGAGAAAGTGTATTTTCGGCATCATCCATATTTTTGATAAGTTCTGTCACATCTACGATTGCTTTTGTTCCATCATAGTTTGAGTCAGTAATAGCAACATTATTTTTCACTTCACTGTTTTTATCAACCTGAAATTCTTCTGAGTAAACAGCTTTTTCTGTATCCCACTCCGGATGTGTATTCCAGGTTGCCTTCTTCGCATCCCATTCTCCGGACACCGGAACAACCATCAGCCGATCTGTTCCTGTTGAACTATTACTGCGTCTGTTAATCAGGGTAAGTTCCAATTCCGCTTTATCCAAATTCTTAAGATTTTTTTTCAGGTCTGATACATTAAATTTTAGAACACTGATTTTTCCATCACTTCCATCGGAAGTATCTGTTATCCTTTCACCGAATAATCCATACTTTTCCGGATCAGACTTTGCATTTGCCATTCGAAGAACACGCAGATAGTCATTGTCTGAATAGGTTGTATTTTTTTCTGTTTTCCAACCTGCCAGATATGTATCCTCTGTTGCTGTAATCTTTACCAGCTTTACCTCACCGGCTTCAATATTGACAGTAACCGTTTTCTCTGAAAAAGCTCCGTACTCATCCAATGCCTTAAACGTAATTTCTCTCCGTCCGCTGTCACTGTCAGAGGTTTCCCATGTAAATGTGCCAGTTTCGGCATCAAAGGATGCGCCTTTCGGGAGCGCACTGACCGCAGATAAGGTTACCTTATCATTTTCAGGATCTGTTGCTTTTAACCGGAAAGAAACTTTCTCACCGGCTTTCACATTAAATGGCTCATCGTCCAGATTTTCAAATACCGGTGCCTCATTTTTCTTAATATTTTCACCGTTTGCAAGGAATGTAAAGTTTTTCACACTGTCTGCAACTGTCAGATCAACCTGTGAATCATACTCTACCAGCTTTCCGCCCAGATACAGATTATCAATCGTTACATTGTCAATGTTTTTGAATGAAAACGGTGTGTCTGCATCTTTAAACCAGCAATCCTTAAAGGTCACATTTTTCGGGTTAAACGTAGTCAGATCATTCGTATTCGGAATATTGGCGGAATTATTTCCGTTATTTGCAGTAAAAGAACAGTTATTAAATACAAGGTTCTCATAATTCGGATTTCCTTTATTCGTTCCATTCTGAATACTCAGTGCACCACCGCCACCATTTGTTCCATATCCTGTCACATGCAGGGTATTCACATTATTAAATGTATAATCCCGCAACTGATAGCTGCCGCCATCCGCTTTAAAATGGGTATTATGACCCAGACGGATTGCGTTGGCAAACGTACTCCATCCAAGTGTATCATTGATATTCACATCTGTCGTATCATCGGTATCCCAGTTCAGGCGGTCTTTATTATAAATAGCGGCTGCAGCAGCGATATTCTGATCTTCTGCGGACAGATTATTCAAATCTTTTCCCCATAGCTGTCTTTCCGGGAACTCATTACTTGGATTATAATGTCCAGATGCAAACGTATCATCATTTCCCATTGTGATCGCACCATTTACGGTAATTCCCTGTCCACTGGTCAGATCAAGTCCATCTACCCAGGAATGCTGGAACGGAGATAAGCCCTTAATATTATTGTATGTAATATCTTTTACTGTATGGCATTCCCAGTTCCATTGCTTTACATCACGAACATAGGTATCGTTAAAGGTAATATCCTGTGAGCGAACTACCATACTTCCTCCCTGATGTCCACTCAGTCTTGCATGTGCCTGATCCCAGGTATATCCATAAGTACCCTGTCCATCGATGATACCACGACCTGAAATTGTGATATTGGAAGAATCCCAGATGCCGATGGCCGGCTCCATCGCCTGTGTACATTCCTGCAGACGGTTGACAAGCAATGCGTCCTCATCCAGATAAATATTTAACTTCCCGTCTTTGCCATTTCCATCCCAGTTTTTAATCGATAAACCTGACCAAAGATAAGTACCTGCCGGGAAATAAATCGTATCCAGTGTATCACTGTTTTTTACTTCTTCCAGTGCAGCCTGAAATGCTTCAGACACATCATTCTTCTGCCGTGCACGCTTATTCGGGAACACAACCTGTTTTGCATTATAATCCTGAAATACTCCCTGTCCATAAGACCATGTATACTCTTTTCCATCATTCATAGATGTGTCTGTAACAGTTCCGGCCTCCGTACAAACTTCCCCCACCGTATCCGTAATCGGATGTTCCTGCAGATATTTTTCTGCAAATTCTTTGAAATTCAGCACATTGGTTGCTGCCACATCCGGTTTGTTCGTCTCTGTCGGATCGTTGATGATTGCCAGCTGCGGTTTTCCACTGGTATCATTGATGCTTCCGTTGATATTAACGATGCAATAACGCAGACCATTTGACATTTTAAATTTTACCGTCTTTTTATCTGCACTGATTTCAAAGGAATCCTGCGGATAATATCTTTCCGGACTGACATAAACACTGTCAATCGTAGAACCGTCTTTCAAGGTAATCTCAAATACCGGTTCTGCATCATCCGAAGAAAATCTTGCTACATCCATATGATAAAATTGACCTGGATTCTCCTGCTTCTGATATTTATAAACAGAAACAGGTGTACCATTTACTTTCAATTCATATTTGGTTGATTCCTGATACTGTGCAGATTTTAACACATCACTGTTAGCTACAACTGCAGATTCATCCACATCCGGTGTCGTCGGATCATCTCCCGATTTTCCATAATCATGAATGTTTCCTCCGGTTTTATCCTGTACCTTTGTCTGCTCTGCTGCCTGTCCGTTTTCCACGGCAAATGCCGGGATCGGATACAGGGTAACGGCCATTGCCGCAGCTATGGAAAGTGCCATTGCTCTTATCCCTGTTTTCTTTGAATATCTCTTACGATTTTTATTCATGGTTCTCCTCCTTTTTCTTAACTCATGCAGATTTTCCCCTCCGCCTATACTGCCTGTACCCCAAATTAAAAACTCCCTTCTTTCGGCAAAGTCCTTTTCCTGTTCCTCTTTTCACCATCCTTTCAACACGGAAATGTTATAATTCATCGGATTATCGATTTCTTTTCCCGATTGTTTGCGCCATTCTCTTGGTGTTGTCCCGACAAATTTACGGAAATTTCTTATAAATGCACTGTCTGTCCGGAATCCTGCCTGGATTCCCGCATCACCAATACTGCAATCCGTATAACGAAGCAGCTCACATGCTTTTTTTACCCGAAGCAGGTTGATATAGTCTCCCGGTGTGATTTTCATGTATTCGCTGAATTTTCTCCGGAAATGCGTCTCGCTTAAGTGACTGAGCTGCGTCAGATTCTCAATGCGGATTTCTTCTTTGTAATGAGCATCCATATATTCCACTGTTTTTAAAATATCTGCCAGATATCGGTTGTGATACGTCATCGGCTCCTGCTCCCGGTCTCCCGGATTGAACCGGATGATCATCAAAAGCAGCGACAGAAGGGCTCCATTTACGGAATCCGTATAAAATTCATTCTTCTCCCGCAGTTCATCCAGCAGAATCAGCATCTGCTTTCCGACTTTCAGATCCATCTCTTTTGTGATCACGAACATCCTGCTGTGCAGTCGTGCGATCAGTTCCTCTGCCATCCTGCCTCTGTTTAAAAACTGTTCTTTCAGAAATTTTTCACTGTCCACATACAGATATTCCCATTTCTGCAGGTTATTGTCTTCGCCCTCTGTTCGATGCGGAAAGTTTCTTGGAATCACAATAACGGTTCCCGCCCGATATGATACAAGTTCATCGCCAAAATGCATGACACCTTTTCCCGAATAACAATATCCAAGTTCCAGATAATTGTGAAAATGCATGGGATCTGCTCCATAGCGTGTAATCCATTTTTCTCCAAGCAGCGGCAAAACCGGCATTCCCTGTGGCATTTCATAATAGCGAAATTCCACATTTTCTTTTTCCAGATGATTTTTCATAATTCCTCCAAAGACGAATACCTGTCTCTCATTCGCTTTCCATTTGCTGCTCACAAATATTCGTTTTCATCTTCAGCATTTACATAATCTGATTGTAACAACTCTGATTTTTTATTATACTTCTATCCCACACAGTTTTTTACGTTTTCTTCCATTTTCTGTTCTGTGTTTCTTTCTGGTTTTATTATATTCCATGGAATATGCACAATTTAAGAGGACTTTTTTTGTATTTTCTGCCATTTTTCAAACAAAAAAAGCACATGGAAGTTTGCATTTTCTTCCATGTACTTTCAAAAATTACCTGTCTGTTTTAATTTTTACCCGTTGTATTCTTCCATATCCTCTTTTTTGGGGAATTTCAATGTGATGGCGGTTCCGATTCCCGGTGCACTGTTGCAAATTACCTCAGCATTTTTCTCATAAAAAATCATCAGACGCGTTTTTACATTAGATAAACCGTAATGTGTCTTACCATCATCCGGCGACGCTTCGTCCAGCATCTTTGGATCCATGCCCACACCATCATCCTGTACCTGAAGAACAATCTCATCCCCCATTAATCGTCCGGAAAGCCGCACCGTTCCGCGACCGCCGTCTTTTTCATCAATTCCGTGACTGACTGCATTTTCCAGAAGCGGCTGCAACGTGATTTTCGGAATCAGATATGGAAAAACTTCCTCATCAACATCCAGTAAAAATTGCAGTTTTTTCTTTTTGCGCATTACCTGAATTTCCATATATGCCTGACACATCCGGATTTCCTCACCGATCGTAATGATATACGCGCCACGACTCAAAACCATCCGGTAAAACCGTGACATGGAGGACAGTACACTTCGAATATTGTCTGTCTCACCTTTTACTGCCATCCAGTTCATCATGTCTAACGTATTATACAAAAAGTGGGGACTGATCTGCGCCTGCAGCGCATAAAGCTGTGCTTCCGATTTTTCTTTACCTAGCACATACTGTTCTTCCAGCAAATGCTGAATCTGTTCCACCATTTTATTGTAACGTTGCGTCAGTCTGCCAAGTTCATCTCTGTATTCCGGTACCGAAATTGGCTCCATTATCCCCTGATCTACTGCTTCCATGGTAGTATCCAACTTGCGGATACGTCCCAGAAACGGTCTGGTCCCAAGCTGCAACAGCACGAAAGAAATCCCACAGACTATGATATAAAAAATGAGCATTTCCCGGATGATTTTTCCTGACTCCTGCATCAGAACGTTCCGCGGAACAATAGAAACCAGTGCCATACCACCTTCTTCCAGCTTTTTATTGCGCACAAGCCACGCACCATTTTCCACATGAGTATCCCCTGATGTTCCCTCTAATTTTGGCAGACGTTCCTCCGATATTTTTTGACTGCCACCGGACAAAAGAATCGTATCATTCTCATCCAGCAGATATAGCGTCTGCTGATCCATCATCCCATTCATACTGTCCCTGACGGCATCCACAGGAATCATGACTGCTACGATTCCAAGCAGTTCCGAATACTGCTCTGTATTCCAGATTGCCCGAAAATTTGCCAGATAACTTTTTTTCTGACCATAGCGATTCTTTTCATGTACCACGCGCCAGGAAGCTCCCGCCGTCTGTTCCAGATTTTGGGCATCTACCTTCCATTTAGTCAGATCATTTAACGGTCGATAACAGGTATTTCCGCTTTGTGAAAGCAAAAATTTTTCCGGAATATAATACAAAATGGAAATATCATCGGAACTCAGTTCCAGCTGATAGGTATAATCCGACAACGCATCGAATTTCTGCAATTCCTGAACCAGACCGTCACTGTCATCACTGCGCAAAGCATCTCCTACCAGATCCGACACCGTAACCAGCGAACCGATACGCCCGATGCGATCCTGAATATTATCCATAGTCTGTTCCATCCGGTCAAAGTTCTTATCCATGGTATACAGCTGCATCTGACTGGATTTTTGCACCATTCGATACAGCGTAATGCCAAAAATAACCGTGATCGGCAGAATACCGATTCCAAAAAAAAGCAACAACAGCTTTCTGGACAATTTCCAGTGATAAAAAAATGGCAGTTTACGTTGTCCCTTTTGTTTCATAACGCTTCCCCATCATCTTTCTGTAATCCGTCGGTGGCATTTTCCGATTTTCCCGGAACGCTTTTGCAAAATAATTTCCGTTGGAATAGCCGCATTTTGTCGCAATTTCATCCACCGTCTCATAAGTCTGCGTCAGCAATTGCTCCGCACGTTCCATACGCATTTCACTGATATACTGCTTGATTGTCATGCCAAGTTCCTGCTTAAAAAGCTGGTTCAGATACGTCGCAGACAACCCAAAATGATCTGAGATCATCTGACCGCCAAGGGCACTGTCTGACAGATGCTGACTGCAATAGGTACGGATATCACTGACCACCCGGCTGTATCCTTTCTGTTTCTCCAGACACTGTTCCATTCCCTGCAGCAACTGATAAAACCGTTTTTTCAGCTCCTGAATGTGCCTGCTGCCTGACAAATATTCCATATAATGCTCCACTGTCTCCAGTCCTGCATTTTTCAGGCTTTCCGGATAATCCTTCAAAATCTGACTGGCAAAGGTTTTTGTCAGTGAAATAAGCTGTGCGCCTTCCGGTATTACATCCTTCTGCGCGCAAAATTGTTCCAGCTGCTCCCAATACCAGTCACGGACACGCCACGGATTTTCCCGGTAAGTCTGAAGAAACACCTGATAAATTCCCGGATCGATAAATTCGTGTTTTACCAGATGCTGTAACTCCAGATAACGTACTTCCGGCTGAAAAAATCCCTGTTCCATGGCAAGCTGCGCCATACGGCTACTGTTGTGCACCTCAGATAATCGTTCCACAAAATATCCGACTGCAACCGTATATTCCGGATATTTTGCTACAAACAGATGTAATTTACGTCGAATCTCCTGCTGCCGTTTTGCCTGACATGCAAGCACCGCAATAGCGGTCTCCAACTCCGGCATCTGATCCAGTAATAAAAAGTCGGTACTGTCACCAAGATATTTCTCCAGTAACGTCCTGCATGGCTCCAACTGTGCAGTTTCATTCTCAAATCGAATTTCCATGCACAGATAATTCTCATCTCTGGCGCATACAAATCCGCAATCCCGGCAGATTTCTTCCAACTGTTCCTCCGATGTATTTTTCTGCTGCAACAAATGTAGAAATCTTGTCTTCTGATAGGAAATATTTTCTTTTTGCAATTGCACGGTTTCCTGCTGTCTGCGGATTTTTTCTACTGCTTTTTCCAACGCCTCCAAAACAGCTTCCGGCTGGATCGGTTTTTCAATAAACGCCACCGCCGACAGATCGATTGCATCCTTCAGATACTTTGTCTGCATATATCCCGTAATAAAAATAATCTTGCAATCCGGCACCAGTCGAACCGCTTCTTTGCAAAAATCAATGCCATTTTTCTGCGGCATCCGAATGTCGGTAATAATCAGATCCGGCAGATACCATGACACGGTGTGCAAAGCCTCTTTGCCGTTCTCTGCCTGCATCACTTCTTCGATTCCATACAATTCCCAGGGAATATTTTCCGCAAGTCCTTCCCTTGTATACACATCATCATCCACAATCAGAAGCTTCATGATCGTTCCTCCCAATACTCATCTAATTGTTTCTGTAAAATATCCAGATATTCCTGTAAACCCGCTTCATACAACTTGTCGATTGCCGTCTGATAATCCGCATCAATATTATCCGACACGCCACAACATAACGGTAACAAATAGTCTTTTCGTACTTCATCCAGCTGGCTTTCGATTTCTTTCAAACCATCATCTTCCCATGTAAAATCAATCAGTAAATTATCCGGTGCTGTCGCTTTTAATTCCTGCTGCTGATTCCGCAGATCTGTATAAACCTGTTCCCACTGCTTGTCTTCCATATATTTTGACAGTTCCAACATATGATCCGGACTTCCTACCCAATAAGAAAAAGCATCTTTACTTGCAATTCCTTCGTGTGAGATCTCACCATCTTTTTTCTCATAATGAACGCCTTCCACACCATAAGAAATCAGGTTATAAAAATCCTGATCCGTATGCAGTTTTTCCAGAATTTTCACTGCCATTTCCGGATTCTGACACTTTGCAGACACAGAAATGCAGGACAACTCTTTTCCACTTTTTACTTTTGTAATATTTCCACCATACAGATCATAATCGAAAAATCCATATTCCCACTCCGGATGCTTCTCATACAAAGCCGGTATACAGGCATCATTGACTGACCAGATCGGAACATTTGTTTCACACGGTTTTTCATCCCGAAGCATCATTTCAAGGGCAGTCATTCCCTCATTATCGGAAGATGCCAAAATGCCCGGATTCAGGATTCCATCCTGATACCATTGATGAACGACATCCAGAATCTGACGGAATTCCTCTGTCTCAAAACGGCTCACCACGTTTTTTCCATCTGCGGCATCCACCACCGCATACGGAATCGTTTCTATACTTTCAATCTCCTGATAATTTGCACCAAACATATGCCACAGCGCGGTCCATGCACGGTTGTCCGTGATCATTGCCGCATCCTGATACCTTGGATCTGCTTTCGCTGCATACAGATAATTCTGCATACTCTCAAAATCTGTCACTTCCGGCAAATTCCAGTCCTTCAATAAATCGCTTCGATAGAAAAATCCCTCTCCGGAATCACTGATAGAATCTGCCTTAAACTGCGGGATTCCATACAAACCACCGTTCCACTCCAGATTCGTCAGAAAATCCGCCCGGTAATCCTCATAATGAGCAAACAGATCCGGCACCAGATCACGATACTGATTCAGATCCAGAAATGCCCCTTTTGCTGCCTGCTGATAATAATCCGAAAAGTTGCCATTTGAGATAAAATCGTACTCACCGGAAGCGATCGCCATATTAAGCTGTGAACGCTCATCTCCCCATGGAATATAGTCAAACCGCAGATGACATCCCAGTTCTTCCGTCATCTCATCCAGTTCTTCGTAAAATTCATCCATTCCATTTTCCGGCATAGTTCCAACTGTGATTGCCTTCAGGGTCACATATGTATCTGCTTTTGCTTCGGAATCTGCCTCCTGTTTTGTCGCAGTTCCACATCCGCTCAGACTTAATGCTGCTATGGTACTAAATAACGCCAGATATCCAGCTGACTTTTTCATCGTTACTGCTCTCCCCCGATTTTTCCTTTTTCTGTCAATTCAAAAATGCCTTATGCATATTTGCTGTAAAATGTGCATAAGGCAACACACGATATACTATATACTTCTCCTGCACATCCCAGGATCCTCATCTAACACAAGATCTAATGCATTATTATAAAAATCTCAATCTAATGCATTATCGTAGAAATCAATACTGAAATACCAAGTACCGCACCCAGAATGATCAGTGTTCCATACCAGGTATTCAGTTTTAATTTTCCAAGACGAACGTCCCATCCTTCGTTCTCAATAAATTCCGCATGAAATCCATGCTCCGGATTCTGAACATTCGCATTGATCTCCTCTGCTGTCATATTTCCAATAGATTCGCGCTGCTGCTGTTTTTCCAGTTTTTCATAATGTTCTACGATCATATCTGCAACTTTCGCCGGATCACCCAGTTTGCGCATAACCTGCTCCATGGTCTTTCCGCCGGCAACCTGTTCCTGAATATAATCCTCATAAATGTGCATCTGATCGGTGATCTGATCGTCACTTAATCGACCTTCCAACTGTAATTTTAAAATATATAAAAAATCATCCATTTATTTTATCTCCTTCATCGTCATAGTTCTTCTTTTCATTATGATATTTTGCTGTTTTAAGAATTTGCCTTCCTCTTGTTACAATATTTCTTATATCAGAAATTTGCATCTTCCCTTATTATAATATTTCTTATTTTCGGTTACTTGCATTATCCCATTTTTCTAACATATAAAATAATTATACCGCATATAAAAAGAGACTGCAAAATTTAATTTCGGTACATCTATCAAACTTTGCAATCTCTTTCCTTATTTTCTGTTTTCTTTTTCTTAGGTAAAGCGGACATTCGCAATCCGCTTTCGCTACTTGCTCATGAACGCAGTCGCTTTGCGCCCTGTCAGTGGGAGCTTAACTCCCACTGACATAAGCATCCCCCTTACCCACCACTTAGTGCTCTACTCACTTGAAGCGGGGAAATGCTTATTCTGCGTTCAAAATATGCATCCTGTAATCCCCGGATTGCTTCTCCTAAAAATATTTGTCTGTAGCCATATATCAGGAATCCGCCTCCACGTAATATAACGTATCCGTATCGGTATCATAAATCGCAATACTGAAATTATACGACACACGCTCCAGAATCTGCTCATCACTATTCTGCTGTTCTGACTCCGCCTGCCGATCCACAAAGTAATAATATCCGTGTTCTACTCTTGGAAGCTGTTCCTCTGAAAAAGAAACATATGGACCGACAACCGTTACCGATAATCCCTCATCATATGTAACACCATAAAGCAATGCTTCTAAATTTTTTGTCAAAGGAAATGGCTTCCAGGCAGAATCTGCCTGAATCTGTTTTAATAAGGAATCATCCGCAAATGTCCATGTCTGCAAAGAATCTCCATCCCCATGAGAACCACTATGGGTATCTACATTTTCAATTAGGTTTCCCTGTGCCAACGCAAGATCCAGTGTCTTCGAAATCCGTGCCATCTCAACGGAATTTGTCAATTGTTGATTTCCTGATGCCCCTAAAAACAATGACAACATGATAACCCAAAACATTTTCATCGGCTTTTCCCCTTTCTCATTTCCAAAAATATTTAAGTCGAACGCACGTAAGACTTGGTGCGTGATTCTGGTCAGAGTAAACTGTGACATATTCTTTTCAGAATCTCTGCACTCTACACTTCGTTTTTTGAAGCTATCACTTATTATAAAATCGAAACGTTAGATTTTTTGAAAAGAACCTTTAAAATTTTTTTAATTTTATTTCTCTTTTTCACTAGAGAAATAGCCGATATTCATATTTAGAGGACGTGTGTCATTCATCACTTTCCTGAGTACATTTCTATCTTATTTTCCCTCTAAATTGCCAGAAGATTTTTGATTGCTTCCATATAGATCAGAACCGCTTCTTCCATTTCGGATACCAGAATAAATTCATCTGCACTGTGAATATGATAATCCATATCCAGTTTTTCCGGACCAAATGCAATAATATTTTTCAAAGATTTCGCATAAGTTCCGCCACCGATTACCATCGGTTCATGCTCAGTATCTCCTGTCACGTCCACGTATGCTTTATACAATGCTTCTACCAGCGGAGACTCCCTCGGGAAAAACAGCGGATCACCGATTTCTTCTATCTCGATCCGACCATTTTCATCTTCCAGTCTGCCTTCGCACATTTTGCGAACATCTGCTTCTTTGAAAGTAACCGGCACACGAATGTCAATGGTACAGGAAATTACGCCATCCTCTGTTTTTACAATTCCGTTACAGAATGTCAGATCGCCATAAGCGTCCTCACACTTCAAACCAATTCCGGCTCCATCACAGGAAGTTCCAAGGTGTGTGTTATAAAATTTTACAAAATCATCCTCAAAACCTACTTTTTCCAAACATTCAAATGTTACGCCAGCTGCATTGATACCAAGTGCCGGTGTACTTGCATGCGCCGGAACACCTTTTGCATAAATCTCAATCTGACCGTTTTCTTCTGTTACTTTGTACTCCTGAAGTTTTGTGTCACCAAGCGCAACTTCCAATTTTTCTTTTAATCCAGCTTCTGCCGGAATCACGGTTGTACAACTGTCGCATACCGCATTGGATACAAAACCTCCATTCATGGAAATAATTTTGGTATGTTTGGAATATGCCATCATAGACATATGTCCTTTTTCGCCATGAATACACGGGAAATTTGCATCCGGTGTAAATCCGCAGGACAACTCCTCAGCGACCTCATTATAATGTTCCATACATTTGGAACCGGTCTCCTCATTGCATCCCATGATCAGACGTACCCGTTTATTCAGCTTCACGCCGGAATCACGAAGCAACTTCATTGCATAAAGCGCCTCAATCACCGGACCTTTATCATCTGTCGTTCCACGTCCATATACATAATCTCCTTTGCGTGTCAGCACGAAAGGATCATAACTCCAATCTCCACCAACCGGCACGATATCCAGATGTCCCGCGATTCCTACGATTTCTTCGCCTTCGCCCATCTCCGCGTAACCGCAATAATTGTCCAGATTTACGGTATGAAAACCAAGTTCTTCTGCAATTTTCAGTCCTTCGCTTAGTGCTTTTGCAGGACCTTCGCCAAATGGTTTGCCCTCTGTCGGTGTGCCAAGTTGAGAGTCAATCGCTACCATTTTACCTAAATTTGCAATCATCTCCTCAGATAATGCATGAATTTGTTCTTTGATATCCATAGTTCCTCCTTATGCATCAAAATCTACTTCAAATACGCCTTCCGGTGTACGCATTGTCAAAATTCCCAAATTAAAATCTTCATCCCGAACGGTAATATGATACTCGAAAACTACATCTTCCTCAAATTTTGATAACAACAGATATACTCCATTCTCTTTTCCATCTATCTGGTCACAGATATCGTTGTATACTGCCTCACCGGAAATCTCTCTCGGATAACCGGATGCCTTTATTTTCTGCTCAATCAGTTCATATAATTCGTTCATACTATGCCCTCTTTTCTACTATTTTTTAATATTATCAAAAATCACTATTTTTCTTTTTGTTATAATATATATTTATAAAAACACTTATTTTTCCTATTCCTTTTGCTATCAGCACTGCTTTTAAGTCAAAAAAATCGTTTATATTTTTTAAATCGTATATGCCGCTTTCTTTATGAGTTTCGCATATACATGTTCCACAAACCACGGCTCCGTTGATTTTTTCAATGCTTCTTCTGGCGTAAACCATGCCACACCACTATTTTCATCTGCCTTTATCGAAACCGCTTCTTCTGAATCAGCTTCCAATAAATATGTCACATTAAAATGCAAATGACTGGAAACATATTTTTCATTTTTCCAATGACCATCTACGGTAAGCGATTCCACTGAAAAAATATCCTTCGACACCGGAGTCACATTGGAAATACCAGCTTCTTCTTTCACTTCCCGAACCGCCACAGATAACAGATCTATCTCACCATCCGCATGACCACCTAACCATGACCAGGAATTATAAATATTGTGATATACCATCAGCACTTTGCTTCTGTCCTTATTTACCACCCAGGCAGATGCCGTCATATGTGCCACGACATTTTCGCGTAAAAATGCATTGTCGTTATTTTTTATCCACTCCAGAATGAGCGGTTTATCCATTTCTTCCTGCTCGTTATATGGCTGATATTGTTCGATACTGGCAATCAGCTCCTGTCGTGTCATAATTTTGTTCTCCCTGTTTTTATATTTTTCAAAATGTATCTTGATCTTCTCGCAGACTCATAGCATTTCTACGCCCATTCCGCCACATAATGATTTTAAATATTTCTATGTTTTAGAAGGCATCAGCAATACATAAAAAGTATCTTTCCTTTTTATCTATAATCATCTATTTTAAATCCGCATGCTTCAAATGCTGCTTTCTGATTCTGCTCCAATTTCAGCATTCTTCCTTCAGAATATGCAATGCTCTGATATTTTTCACTGCCAAAGAACGCTTCTTCCTTTGTCGTCAGTTCTGGATTCTTATCTAACAACAGATCTGTATACCATTGTTGCATGATGACAGTTTGTGGCTCACCATTTACCTCCAGCATGATTTTTACATTATCATTTGTCACTGTTGATGTATAGCGAACCCCATCGTAAATCACATCATAATTCCAGGAGTTCGCATTATAATCTTCCAGATCATTAAATGCAAACCAGTAGCCCTCATCCAGATTATATTTATCCAGACATTTTGCCACAGTCTCAGGAGACACTGTTAATTCAATCGCATCGCTGCCATTGTTTGCTTCTTTCACAGCAGTTTGAAGCTCAGATTTTCTACCGGCAAGCTCCTGCAAATAGGCTTCTGCATAGATGCCTTCATAAGTTGTCTCCGGACTCCATGTAAATTTATACCATTTATCATCTTCGCCGTCTACCTCTACCAGCTCATAATCCGGCTTAAAAGCAAAAAGATCATTCAAAACTTCATTTTCAAATACTTTTCGAAATATTGGTGCTGTATCACCTAATGTAACTCCATTCTCATCTGTACACGGAACGCCAACAAACGCTACTGGTTCCATTGCACCATCGTCAGTTACATTATCGAATACCCCTTCATTTCTTGCAGTATCTAAATCAATGGCACCTGCAATGCCACATAGTGATGCCATCAATTGTTGCAACACTGTTTCTTTATCTCTATTGTCACACACATCTTGATTTGTATAATTTTCTGTATTAATATAAGTCTCATTTCCATCGGAATCTGTTGTTGCTTCCATGTTGTCTGCTGTCACATACAATTCTTTTGCATCTATGATTCGATACTCTGCCTGAATGTAGTCTATCTGTTTTTCCTTTTGTTCCGATTTTGAACTATTTTTATTATTTGAAGTATCAGTTTCACTATCTAAACTCACAGATACATTATCTTTATTGTTTGCCTTATCAGAATTTCCACATGCTGTCAGACTAACTGCAACCATTGCTACACATAATAAAATTGCCACCATTCTCTTTTTCAAATTTTATGTCCTCCTCCAGCAAAATATATATGCCCTCTATATTGTAATCCAATGCATTTTTCTCTAATTTACAAAAGTCCCCTACTTTTTATTATTTTTTATATTTTAACATAAGCAATCTAAAAATTCTATCTGACTATTTACATTTGATTTAAGTTCCTTTTTAAGTTTCTATTTTATTTTCTAAAAAGCAAATCAACATTCGATCATATTCAAGTCGAACGCACGTGAGACTTGGTGCGTGATTCTGGTCAG
>NZ_JRFU01000189.1 GCF_003122485.1 Eubacterium ramulus | reverse complement strand
AGGCAGAATAGGCTTTCCGTTTTTGTTCCAGAAGATCGGTGTATTCCTCTCGGAGAGATTTGACAGAGGGGAGCTTTTTGATTCCCAGTTCGTCAAAATGATTCTTCGCTGTCTGGTGCAGTAAGATTTCCGCCTCATGTGCAACACGGAATTAAAAGGCTGAGCGCCAGCGGAAAAGATACCTCCTGTCTACGCATTTAGGGCGTTAAAAGTCCACGGAAATCAAGGGTTTTTCCGCATGGCAGGCAGGCAGGTGGATAAAGTTATCCTGTTCCCCGCAAAACGGGGTTCTAAATGCGGGAAAAATGACAAAAAAGAAGCGCCAGATGCAGAGGCTTTGATACCTCTGCGCCCGGCGCTTTTTCAGCCTATTAGCTGATCTACATAGGTAATTAGAGGGTGCAGATGTTTCAGGCGAAACATCTCAAATAACTTATCTGGATTTACCCATTGAACATCCACAACTTCTGTTTCCTGTAAACGCATTTCTTCAATCTTTATATCCTTATGAAATAGCCAAACATCGTAAAAATCCTGCACATTTTCCCGTCTGCTCTGATAAATCAATTTTTCACTTCCGGGAGTAAGCAGTATTCCTAATTCTTCTTTTACCTCTCGGATTGCTCCTTGTAAACTGGTTTCCCCGGAAAGTACAGAACCACCCGTACATTCCCAATAAAGAGGGTATTGCTTTTTCGGATGCCGCTGTGATAAAAGATACTGCCCCTGCTGGTTGACGATCCATACACTCACAGATAAATGATACAGCCCTTTGGGTATGATTTCTCCACGGCACACTGTTATTCCAGACTTTTCCCGTTTTGCATTATATAAATCCCATTTTTCCATTTTCATACCTCTTTGTGTGGGATCGGTGCTTGCCGAAAATCAAGTAAGTAAATATCCGCAATCCTTTCTATTTCTGTACGCTGATCTGCGGAATACTTATCATAAATCCCGCCTGCTAACATACGGGCTGCCTTTGCGCTTTTAATTGCTGGAAGCACATCATCAAACACAATACAGTGTTCAGGTGCAACCCCTAATTTTCTTGCGGCCAATTCAAAGACATCCGAATATTCTTTTCCCCGCTGAACCTCATCTGTTGAACATAGAGCGTCAAATAATTCTAAAATAGAATTGTTCTTTAAGCATGGAATATAGAGCTTTTCCGGCAACCCCGTAGCAACTGCAAGTTTTATTCCATGTTCTTTTAAGCGCAGAAGATAATCAAGGGCATGGGGCAGCAGACCGACATGGTTACTGTATTCCTCGACCGCCATATTATTCCATTCCTCAATAATTCCCTCTACCGTTTCCTGCAATCCAAAAAGATCAATGGTATATTGTGCGGCTTCCTCAAAACTCCTTGCACATATTTCAGTTACATAATTTTCCGGGACGGGAAGATTTCTCTTTTTCAAAAACTGAATATCTATATGCTCCCATACATCCATTGAATCCAGAATTGTTCCATCTAAATCAAAGATTGCCGCATTAAAATCCATTTTTCTTTTCCTTTCCGCAAAATAAATCTTTCAGTTCCGCAGCAGCAGCTTTTATATCAGACTGCGCTATGATGGCAGATACAACAGCCAGCCCGTCAATTCCCATGGGCTTGAAACGCCCTGCATTTCCCTTATTGATACCGCCAATAACAACTATCGGCAAAGAAACGGCTGCGCGGATTTTCTGTAATTCTTCCATTGATACAGAATCAGCGTCGGTTTTAGTTCCAGTAGGGAACATTGCGCCAACTCCCAAATAATCCGCACCATCCTGTTGTGCCTGTATTGCTTCTACAATGGAAGAAGCAGATACCCCCAACAGCATATTTTCTCCTATTACTTTGCGGACGGCAGCCGCAGGTAAATCATGCTGTCCAATATGTACTCCCGCAGCCTGCACAGCCATTGCAATATCTATTCTGTCGTTTATGATGAGGGGAATATGGTATTTATCCGTAACCTGTTTCACGGCAACAGCCTGATTGTAAAATTCTAATGAGGACAATTCTTTTTCTCGGAGTTGTATCATTGTGCAGCCTCCTAAAATTGCCTGTTCTACCGCTTCTGTCAGGCTATCGCAGCTCATTAGTTGACGATCAGTAACAAGATAAAGTGTATAATCAAAGTTCATTTTGCACCTGCCTATTCTTTAGATAAACCATGCTGATACAATTCGTAGAAATGGTGCGTCGGGCCACAGCCTTTTCCAATCGCAAGAGAGTGTTCGATTGCCATTGTGACATAAGCCTTTGCAGATTCGACTGCAAGCGGAACACTTTTTCCCTTTGCAAGCTGGGAAGCGATTGCAGAAGAAAAGGTACAGCCTGTCCCATGAGTATTTTTCGTATCAATGCGGGATGTTTCAAAATGGTAGAAATTTTCTCCATCAAATAGGACATCAACAGCATTTCCTATATGATGTCCACCCTTGACAACAATCGCCTTACAACCCATGGCATATATTTTTCTTGCGGCAGCCTCCATATCTGAAACTGTGGAAATCTGCATATCCGCTATTTTCTCTGCCTCTGGAATATTTGGAGTAAGTACATCGGCAAGTGGAATTACTGTGTCTATCAAGGTGGAAACCGCCGTAGGATTCATCAATGGGCAGCCATTTTTGGCATACATAACCGGGTCGATTACAACATTTTGGGGCTTATATTGTAATAGTTTCTTTGCCACCGCTTTCATACATTCTGGTGTAGAAAGCATACCGATTTTTACTGCGTCCACTTCAATATCTTCAAATACGGCGTCAATCTGTTTTTCAATCATATCCGGGGTAATATCTTGGATGTCGATAACACGGCTGGTGTTCTCTGCAACAACAGAAACAATAACACTCATTCCAAATACACCGTGAGCAGAAAAAGTTTTCAAATCAGCCTGAATACCTGCACCTCCGCTGCAATCTGATCCGGCAATGGACAATACTTTTTTCATTTTGCATTTTCCTCCATTCTCTCGTTCCGATAGGCCATCTTCCAAAAAGCAAGCTCTAACAAACTTGCTTTTTCAAAAATATCAGCCAGATACTTTTTATTTGCTACTGATAACCCGGCACATTTATGCTCTGCAAAAGCAGACCATTCTTTGCAGCTTTCTGCATATTGTTCATCCGCATGATCTTTGATAAAGTCCCAATATCTTGACTGTCTGCTTGTAGGAACAGCCGCCAATTTGCGGAATATATAGCTGTAACTTAGCATACAGGGAAGAACCGCCATTAAAATTTCTTCATTCTTTCCATGTGACGCAATCTCAAACATGAAATCAATGTAATTTTGATTTTCAGGCAGAGGAGCGATCAGTTCAATATCATTATCCGTCATGCAAAATTGCTTTAGATAATCCAGACGCACTTCTGATTCCGTATCATTTACAAAATTCAGCATGGAATAGTAAAGCTGAATTTCTCTTAATGTATCAGCATGAAAAATTGCCTTGCCGTATATACGGGCATAGTTTTTCAGATAGATACTATCCTGAATCATATATCTCTTGAACTTTTCAAGAGGTAGCTTTCCAGTTTGCACTTCCTGCACAAATGGGGTAGCTGCACATTCTTCCCAAATGGGAATGTTGTGGGTTAAGATGTCTTTCATAAATGCCATGTTTGATCCTCCTAAGATAAAAAAATAGAGCCTCTAAAACAATTAGAAGCTCTTTCAGACGCAATACGAGCGTAAGAAATTGCTTCCCTACGCCGGTATTAGCCGACAGGTCCAGAGGTCAGGTCTTACCTTTTTCAACTTGTTCAGTTCCCTCGCAAACACATATCATATCTTATTCAATTAAAAAAGGACATTCCCAAAACAGAGAATGTCCAAAAAATACGAATCTGTATTCTTTAGCTCCCTGCGTTGGTATTAGCCAACAGGTTCAAAGGGTCAGGTTTTAACCTTCTCAACTACAAGGTAGTCCCCCTGCTTGAGTATTATTATAGTTAAGAAGTCCCGGAAAGTCAAGGTCTATAGAATTCAAGTTAGCAAACCTTATTGACGGGATTTTTCTGTGCTGCGCTGCGGTTGTGGTGGGGAAGAAATCTCTAATAGGTATTCCACATTGGCCCGAACATTATGAAGTTCTTTCATATCATTTTTGG
>NZ_JRFU01000188.1 GCF_003122485.1 Eubacterium ramulus | reverse complement strand
ATTACTCACCACTTGCAGAAGTGGGAGTCTTCTCGACTGAGATAAAATTGCACTGCCGCATCAATATCTTCATCTAAATCTGCTACCCTGACCGGGGCTGCCAGAAACACAACACAAAGAATACTGCACAGCAAAAGACTTCCACATTGCCGTATTCCGCTCTTATTTTTGTAACTCATCATTTTTCTTCCTTTTCCGGGAATTGTCTTACTGCATTTTTTGTTTTAAAACCAATTGCAAAGTATCCTCTATTTTTTTACTGTCAATGGGTTTTGCAATATGTGCATTCATTCCGGTATCTATGCAGTCCCTGATATCATCCTGAAATGCATTCGCTGTCATCGCAATGATGGGTATCTCTTTTGTATCTTTACGGTTCAATGTCCTTATCTGTCTGGCTGCTTCTAATCCATCCATTACCGGCATCATCATATCCATAAAAATAAAATCAAATCTGCCCGGAACTGACTGGGAAACAATATCCACAGCCTCCTTGCCATTTTCTGCCGTAGTCACAACCATCTTTTCATCTTCCAGCAGCATTTTTGCAATTTCCAGATTTAGCTCATTATCCTCAACTAATAATACACTCTTACCCGACAGATCAGGCTTTTCCACTTTTTTTTGCTGTTCCTTCTCAGCATTATGATCAATCTCAAGTGGTATCGTAACGGTAAACGTTGTACCTACATTTTCTTTACTTTCCAGTTTGATTGTTCCATTCATCCTGTCCACAATATCTTTTACAATAGAAAGTCCAAGTCCGGCACCACTATATCCATTCGTTGTTTCTTTTCCTTCCCTTGCGTAGGATTCAAATGCATGTTTCTGAAATTCTTCGCTCATACCAAGTCCCGTATCAGAACATACAAATTCAAAAACCGCCGTCTTGTCATCACTTGAAATCTCATTGAAATACAGGATTACTTTACCACCGCTTCGGTTATATTTAACGGCATTTCCAGCAATATTCATAAGAAGGCGGTTTAGATATTCCTCACTGCCAATAACATATCTGTGATGAAAAGTACTCATGGAAACTCCGCCTTCAAAGCGGATACCATACTCCTTTGCATTTGTCTCAACAATCGAAATCTGTTTTACGAGCATTGCAACCAGATCAAATGGCTTGTGTTCCAGCTGTATTGTTCCAGATTCTACTTTTCCGATATCCAGAACATTATTCAGAAGGGACTGCAGATAGTCCATGGATTCCATTACCTTTGCTTTACATTCATCCAATTTTTCTTTATTGCCATAATAACGCTCTGATATATTGATCATCCCAATAATTCCATTTAATGGTGTCCGAATATCGTGGCTCATATGTCTCAAAAAATCTGTCTTTGCACTGTTCGCATTTTCTGCCTGCTTCTGTGCCTCTTTTGCCTTTTTCTCTGCAATTCTGGCTTTTTGGAGTAATCCAAGTATCAGTATCAGCACGATCAAAAAAACAGATACAACAAGCACCGTAAAGCACCAGAAATTGTCCCTTATAAACTCCTTTGCCGTAACTTTCTTCAGATTACTGTCATACATATACACAGCATTGGAGAATTTTGAAGCAGACATTGTTTTTATAGTCTTATTCAGGACAGACAGCAGAATGCTGTTTCCATGTCTGACTGCAAATGACACCATATCGCACTTTTCCAGAAAAACACTATGCAGTTTATTATCATCAGAATATTGTTTCAGCTTGCCTGAGTCCATAATCATGCAGTCTGCTTTTCCATTATATACAGCCTTTTTTGCATCCTTCCAGGTAGCATATTCCTTCACATGCCACTGTGGATAATTGTAGGAAACATAAGACTTCAAATCACTCTCTTCTCTTGGTATCGCAACCGTATTTTCAGCATTTTCATCAAAACTCTTTTCAACCGTTACAGCCGCCATATTATACTTCCAGACAGTATCTGTCAGATCATAGCCCAGGTCTTCGGCAGCGTTCGTATTTTGCATCACATGAAAAATCATATCAATTTCTCCATCATGCAACGCTTTTTGCATATCCTCTTGTGAATCATATCCCTTGATATTAAATTTCAAAGTCTGCCCTTTCAGGCAGTTTTGTGCAAGCTGGATGTAATCCGTGATCAGGCCGCTCACTTTTCCGGTTTCTGTATCAAGAGTACTGACCCCGCCATCGTTTATCAAATAACCTATTTTGATTTCTCCATGCTCTGACAGCCATTTTTGTTCTTCTCCCGTCAGAAAATATACACTGTCCACTGACAGAAACTGCTTATGCAGTTCATCTGCATAATAAGGATCATCATCTGTGATCCTTCTCATAGCATTATCCAGCTCTGTCTTTAAATCAGAATGACTCTAGCCAATCGCAAAATATATTTTTGAACTTCCGAGATTCGTTAAGGCCACCATTCCGTACCCATCCAGACGGGAATCCTCTAACGATACAAAAGCGTCAATTTCTCCGTCTGCAATTTTCTTCAAAGCATCTTCATTATTTGAAACATTGACATGCTGTGTATGCAGATCATATTTCTTTTCCCACTCGTTCAATACCATTTCCGACAGGTAACCCATAAGCACCCCAATCTTTTTCCCATTGAAAGATGCAGTGTCAGAGGATGAGATGTCTATATGATCGGGTTTTACATAGACATAATATCTTTCGTCTCCCATTGGAATAGCGGAAAAAAGCATAGTCTCTGCCCGTTCCTCCGTATAAGAGATTCCTTCTATCATATCCAGCTCATCATTTTTTAATTTGTCAAAACAATTTTCCCATGTACAATCTACATATTCATAGTTCCACCCGGTATAACCTGCGATTTTCTGCAGATATTCATATCCATATCCGCTTCTTTTTCCATTTCCATTTATCTTATCATACGTATCATCTGGCACACCAATCCTGACAACTCTCTCTTTCTGATTTTCTGCTGCAAAAGCATAAACCGGACAGATTGAAAAAAGGATGCAGCTGCACAATATAAAAATGATACCTCTTTGCAATACTGATTTATTCATTTTCATACTTTTCTCTCTCCCAGTAAAATTATTATAGTTACGCCTATGAAATAACACCACAAAAAAGCACTGTCATACAGACAGTGCACGTCATTTTATTTATGCAACTGGCTGCCATTTTACAGGCCCTGTAGCTTTGCGTCCCAGACTTTCATCTGGTTTGCCAATTTCCTTATTATAGCTTTTAAACTTATGCAAAAAAACTGGTTTTATTATACTATAGCGCTCTACCGTACACAAGAAAAACATTACCGTTTTAACGCCAAAAAATAAAAAAAAGAACAGCCGATACATATACTCGAACTGTTCTCCTACTTCCGAAGTCCACGCAGCATTGACATCACTGTTTCCTGCTCATTTGTATTCAGATCGTTCCATATCCTTAAAATTTCTTCCTGCTCTTCTGTCAGATTCTCCGAATTACCTTCCTGAAAAAACTGCGATAATGTCACGCCCAAAGCTGCACATATTTTTTCAAGTGTGATCAGCGACGGCAGGTTTTCCTGCGCCATGATCCTTCCCAGTGACGACTGGGAAATTCCAGACAGTTGCGATAATCTGTATTTACTGATATCACGCTTTTCACATAAAGATGTTATTTTATCCGCAATATACTTCTCTACCTGCAAGTAACTATACCTCATTTCCGCTATTACATGTTCTTATTGTACCTGTAATAATGAAAAAATATTAGCAATCAATTTTGCAAGTATTCATTCCCATTATAGGAAGTATACGGATAAAAAATATAAAGATACTTTCGTTTCCGCAAAAGTCATTTTCGCTTATATCACTTTTATAATAACACAGACAGTTATGTTTGTCACATAAAAGTTTGAAGCAGAAATCATTCAAGACTAAAAAAGCCGGAAGCCACGTTGTCACGTTGTCATCCGTGACCTCCGACTCTATTCTATCTTATACTACACTACTACACCGTCTTTACACCCAAATCAGCTCCTCTCTCCGGCTTATCTTTTCCCTGTTTTTCCAGATTTGAATATTACGGTGCGGCAGAGCCGCCAGTCCGGTGTGGCGAGAGCCACCTGTCCGGACTAACGGAGCCACCCCATTTTGTTTATTAAGTTACTTTGCCATTGCTGGATCCAGTCCATATACTTCTCTCATAGAGAGGTCTTTAGATGGGTCAACACTTTCAATATCGATCTTATAGGAATCATACGATATACGATCCATGATGGCATCGGCAAGAGTACTTTCACCATCACAGATTTGCTGGTACCATTCACTTTCACGGAACTGAGAACAAAAGATCGTTGAAGATTTTTTTCGTCTTTTATGTATCAGTTCAAAAAGATTCCTGGCTTCAGCTTCTGTCAGTTTAAGAAGCAGCCACTCATCAATGATCAGTACTATTGGCTTGGTGTATTTCTTCAGGACAGTCGAGAAAGTTCCATTGTCCCTGGCAGCCTGTAAGTCCAATAATAGATCAGGAAGCCGTACATACCGTACTGAGTAATAGTGCTTGCATGCTTCCATGCCAAAGGCACAGGCCATATAAGTTTTACCACTTCCGGTTGCTCCAGTAATAAAGATGTTCCGGTATTCTGTAATGTATTCACAGGTTGCCAGCCGGTTGATCAGTGCTTTGTTCAGCTTTCGTCCAGAATGGTAATCAATCGCTGCGATGCTGGCATCTGGCTGTTCAAACTCAGCTTGGCGGATCAGCCTTTTCAGACGATTGTTTTTGCGGTTGCTGTATTCGACATCAACAAGCAGGCCGAACCGATCTTCGAATGGAACTTCCTTCATTGCAGGATCATCCATCTGGATGCGGAATGCATCTGCCATAGCAGTCAGACGCATTTCAATAAGTTTATCGATTGTACTTTGATTTGTCATGATTTTTTACCTCCATAGTATCTGGCTCCTCTGGTTATGCCATGTGGTTTTACTGTTTGAGATGATTCTGATTCGGTATCAGGTGCATTCTTTGTTGCAACCAATAGATTTTTGATACTTTTATAGCTGGGTTTACCGGAATAAGAGAGCGCCTTAGCGCAGACCTGTTCCAGTTTTTCTGGCGAATATTTTTCTGCCAGTTTCAGTAATCCCATGCAGCTTCTGTAGGATTGCTGTTCAATCCTGCCGGAGGTAAGTATTGCATCGACAACCTTACTTGTGTTAATTCCAATCGAATCAGCCCACTTACGGAACCGGTCACCGTTCCATTCCAGATATTTCTGGTGTTCCTGCGGCATATGTTCTGTCACTGTAGAATACTGACCGCTTCGTCCATAGAGTCGTCTGTGAGAGGCAATACGATTGTGATTATAAAATATTTCAACCGTTGTATCTGTTATACGCACATCAACCTTATTTTTGATATACTGATAAGGCACGGAGTAGAACATTCTGTCTACTGCGATGTGATAGTTAAACTGGACGGTGGCGTGTTTCCACTCAGCCAGTTCAAAAGGTGTAGCAGGCAACGGAGCCAGTAATGGCATTTCTTCCCCAAGAAATAAACTGAGTCTGCTACATTCCTTTTTCTGAAATTTACGGGCGTTGTAGGCATCCAGTTTTTCACGGATTGAAGCATTTAATTCTGCAAGAGAGAAAAACTGCTCATTGCGAAGGGCTGCTGTTATCCATGTGGATATCTTTCCTACTGATCCCTCTACATTCGGTTTATCCTTGGGTTTCCGGACTCTGGCCGGAAGGATGGCGAGATTGTAATGTTCTGCCATCTCATGATAAGTTGTGTTTAAGGCAGTGTTGTACCAGTCACTCTTTTTATGATTCACTGCGGTTGTACAGTTATCAGAAACGAGCATAGGTGTGACACCTCCAAAGAAATCAAACATCTGGACATGAGCTTTGATCCAGTTGTCAGTTTTCTCATTCATATATGCTTTTACAAAAGCATACTGACTGTAAGTTAATACACCTACAAATATCCATGCATCTGTCATTTCTCCGGTGTCCGGATCAATGATGTGGGCAGGGTCACCGGCCCAGTCAACTTCAATCTGTTCACCTGGTTTTCTTGGGATATGCATGGTAGCCCTACGTTTTTCTTCATCCTTCTGGATGTAGTAGCAGAACTGAGAATACATTAGAGGCTCTTCGCTGCTCATGCGGCACTCCTCACAGTATTCTACCCAGAGAAGCTTTTTGTTTACACCATTTCGCAGAAGTTCTTTGCGAATGTAGTCAAAGTTTGGCATGCGTTTATTCGTTGCCGACTTATCCTTAGGAAACATCAGCTCCTCTAGTGCGCTGTCGGTCATGTCGAAATCCAGCGGCCATGAAAGCTTGATTTCCGCTGCCTTTTTTAAAACCTTAGCGACTGTGTTTCTGGATACACCGCAACTCTGTGCGATGTTCCTCTCACTGAATCCTAAGCTTTTCAAGCGTAGGATTTCACGATACTTGGTCATAACTTACGACCTCCTTTATCTGTATTCACACCAAAGGTGTGTATTTACAGTATAAAGGAAATATATGTAATAGAGCCCAATAAGGTGGCTCTGAATTACCGGAATATATGGCTCTCATTCTCCGGAATGGTGGCTCTCAAAGTCCGGACAGGTGGCTCAAAGAGCCCCGGAATAATCA
>NZ_JRFU01000187.1 GCF_003122485.1 Eubacterium ramulus | reverse complement strand
CGGAACGGAGTGTAGAGTGCAGTGATTCTGAAAAGAAGATGTCAGCTTGTGCTGACCAGAATCACGCACCAAGTCTCACGTGCGTTCGACTTGAACAGATATGAGATGATTTCGTGTTTTATATTACAGTAAGTGATAAGATAGAGTTTGTAAATTGTCTATAAAAATATGAGAGAATGAGGATTGTAAAATGGATAAAATCGGTTATATGGGGATTCCGGGTAGTTTTTCAGAAGTGGCAGCAAATGAGCTGCGGGCAGAGGCTGGCATGACAGAGACAGAACTGGTGCCGCTGGTATGTGCGAAAAACATTCTGGAAGCAATGCAGAAAGGTGAAATTCAGTACGGCGTACTTGGTGTGGAAAATTCCACGGCGGGTCCGGTTGGTGAATTTGTACATACCTTTGAAAATATTTCCTATGAAAAAATTGGTGTATACGTGCTTCCGATTCATCACTGCATGTTTAAAAAGCCGGGCGTAGATACCGCTTCTTTAAAAGAGGTGGCTTCCCATCCGCAGGCATTGCGCCAGACCGTCAACACACGTAAGGCGAAATTTCCGAATCTGGCAGAGCATGAGATCGAAGATACGGCCATTGGAGCAGAAATGCTGGCAAAGGGAACACTGCCGGAGACAACAGCAGCGATCTGCAGTGCCCGCGCAGGAAAACTGTGGAATCTGGAGATGATCGCAGAAAATATTGAGGATAGTTCTGAGAACCGCACGACATTCTGGCTGCTGAAATTGGCATAGAGAAGAAAAGGTGCTGCTTGTCTGTTAATTATAGGTACAAATATATTTGCTGTGTTCAGAAATAATCTGAAATTATAATTATGGAAAAGATAGTAAAAATATTGTCATAAGGAAGTGATAAAAATATGGATAAATGCGTAGATGGGAGGCGAAAACTGATAAATCGTCTGCTCAGTTATGGATTAGGAATCGTAATTCTGGCATTAGGAATCACGTTGAATACAAAAACCGGACTTGGCGTGTCTGCGTTAGTTTCCATTGCATATACGGTGGCTAATGCCTGGAATCTGAATTTTGCGTTGATGACATTTTTACTGTACACCTGCTTTGCGTTGATTGAAGTCGGACTGAAATGGGGATTTTTACCACAGTTGCGAAAAGTACTTTGGAAAGATCTGTTGCAGATCCCATTTTCCTTAGCGTTCAGCCTGCTTTTGAATGTGTTTGGAGGTATTATTCCAGTAGCAGAACATGTTGGAGCACAGATTGTGATGCTTGTGTTGGCAATTGTGTGTACGGGAATCGGTGCAGCGATGATCGTAGATATGCACTTGATCCCGAACCCGGCAGATGGTCTGGCTCAGACACTTGGAATGGTGACGAAAAAAGGAATGGGACTTGGAAAAAATCTGTTGGACTGCAGTTGTGTGGGAATTTCAGCTGTGATTGGTTTGGTGGCACGTGGACGTTTGATTGGAATTGGCATTGGAACAATTGCAGCAATGATCGGTGTTGGCAGAGTAGTGGCATTGTTTAACCGGTGTTTTGAAACTAAACTCTGCAGGACAGCAGGCGTAGAGAAAGTTTAACGTTAGAGTGACTGGGCAAGTATTATAAGTGGATTGCAAATATCTGTTTGACATGGTTGGTGGATGCGTATCCTAAAAGTCTGGTTAGAAGAAAATAGAAACCGTGTGAATTGCGTGAAAAGTATATATAATATGAATAAAATGTCGAACTTCAAAAAAGAGAGAAAAATCTGTTGACTTTCTGATTGATATGGGTGTATACTAACGAAGTCGACAGGGAACAGAACAGTTCACCGGTCAACAAAATGGGATCTTAGCTCAGCTGGGAGAGCATCTGCCTTACAAGCAGAGGGTCACAGGTTCGAGCCCTGTAGGTCCCATTCAATATGGCGAGATAGCTCAGTTGGCTAGAGCATGCGGTTCATACCCGCAGTGTCGAGGGTTCGAATCCCCCTCTCGCTATTAGAAACCTGTAAGAATTATCTTATAGGTTTTTTTGTTGCGTAAAAATATCTACTTGTAAAATTTCACAAAATGACAGTAAAAAAGAATCCTTGAAAACGTACGATTTTCATGGATTCTTTTTAGATTCCGCAAAATAAGAGCATTACAGCTAAAAAACAGCCATTGTGCAATTTGTACAGGTGAAAAATATACCATAAAACAATAATTGACATTCGTCATTTTGTGGTATTATACTGCAATCAATACGAATCATACGAATTGAAAATCTTTTTGTTATTTCTGATTTAACCGTTTGGTTAATTCGTAAATTAATTTTAAGTCGTTGGTATTCAACTGTTTTAATTCATCTCAGTCTGAGTTGAGACTCCCACTTCTGCAAGTGGTGAGTA
>NZ_JRFU01000186.1 GCF_003122485.1 Eubacterium ramulus | reverse complement strand
TCCTGCCGGAGGCTATATCAGATGGGGGATTGGCTCCCATCTGATATAAAATATTCTTTTAACAAGAGTATTCATTGGCTATGATATTATTGATATTTTTTATTATTTTATCTCTGCTGCATCGTGGCGCTGATTATAGAAGAACATCCAAACCGCCATTCCAATGATGATCACATATCCCAGCACACTGAACCGATCCGGAATCTGATGGAATAACAAGAATCCAATGATCGCAGAAAATATGATCTGAGAATAATCGTAAACGGAGATTTCTCTCGCCGGTGCATGATAATAAGCTGCTGTAATGGCGAACTGTCCGCCTGCCGCAGCCACTCCGGCTCCCAGAAGAACAATTCCCTGCCACATAGTCATTGTATGATAATTTAACAATAAGTACGGCAGCGTCACTAAGCAGGAAAATCCTGAGAAAAACAGTACCACGGATACGCCTTTCTGTCCCCGCTGTCCAAGGACTCGCACCATCGTGTACGCAATTCCAGCACACAAACCGCCGCAAAGGCCGATCAGTGACGGCATCAGATTCATATTTAAAAATGTCGGTTTAATAATAAACAGACTTCCGATAAAAGCGCCGCAAACCGCAGTCACCTGAATCGGTGTCAGTTTTTCTTTTAAGATCAGGAATGAGAATAAAATAACGAAAAACGGTGACATTTTATTCAACATGGATGCATCGGAAAGCACCAGATGATCCACTGCGTAGAAATTACACAAAATTCCTAACGTTCCAAAGATTGCTCTCAGAAGCATAAACTTCCAGTTTCCTTTTTCCACCTGAAATGTTTCCTTATGACGCACCATCATCGCCAGCGCAATGATAAACGCCACCAGATTTCGGAAGAAACTCTTCTGCACCGCAGGCAGATCCCCCGCCATTCGTACAAACACATTCATAAACGCGAAGCAAAGTGCCGACAATACGATAAACATGATTCCCTTATACTTTACTTTCTGTTTCATAACTTACACCTGCTTTCTACACCTATTACCTATACTAATTCTCATTCTGTGCATTGATTTTTTCTGCAAGTTCTTCCAGATATTCCCAACGCTCCATTTTATGTTCCAGATCTGCTTCGGTCTGTTCCCGCTCCGCTGCCAGCTCTGACAGACGTTTGGAATTGGTAGCATTGGCTGCCATCTCATTGTCCAGCGATTCCAGCTTTTCTTCCAGATCCAAAATATCCTGCTCAATGGTCTCATACTCCATTTTTTCCTTATAGGAAAATTTCAGCTTACGCTCCCTGTTTGCACGGTAGTTGTCATAAGCTGCACGGCCGCCGGTCTCCGCCGCTCCATCAGCAGACACATCTGCATTTGCTTTCAAACCTGTATTAGACGATCCGACGATTCCGTCCTGCACGGACAGATTGCACTGTGCTGCTTCTCCTGCTTTCAGGGCATAATCAGTGTAACCACCCTCGTACTGTTTTAACACGCCACCATCTTCAAAGGCAAAAATACGATTGACAGTACGATCCAGAAAATAACGGTCATGGGACACGATGATCACAATGCCCTGATAGTGATCCAGATAATCTTCCAAAATCGTCAATGTGGAAATATCCAGATCGTTGGTCGGCTCATCCAGGATCAACACGTTTGGTGACTCCATCAATACCCGAAGCAGATTCAGACGTCTGCGCTCACCACCGGAAAGTTTTCCAATCAAGCTGTACTGTGCCTGTGGCGGGAATAAAAACCGCTCCAGCATGGCAGAAGCACTGATCAGACCATCTTCTGTCCGGACAAATTCTGCGGTCTCACGAATGTAATCAATGACGCGCATGTTCGGATCCATATAGGCAATTCCGGCCTCTTTGCTGCTCTCGATCTCCTGTGAATAATATCCGATCTTAATGGTCTGCCCCACTTTAATGGTTCCGCTGTCCGGTTCTTCTCTGCCTGCCAGCATTTTCATTAACGTGGTCTTGCCGCATCCATTGGTTCCCACAAATCCCACACGGTCATTTTTCAAAAATATGTATGAAAAATCACGGATAAAAGTACAGTTTCCGTAAGACTTGCTGATGCCATCAATTTCAATAGTCGTATTTCCCATACGGGTTGTGATGGAACTCATGGATACCTGCCCGTCACTCTGCGGTCCATGCTGGTTTTTCATCTCCTCATAACGCTCCAGACGGGCTTTCTGCTTGGTGGAACGGGCTCTTGCGCCACGTTTTACCCACTCTAATTCTACCCGCAGGATCGACTGGCGTTTCCGTTCAGTTGCCGCTTCCATCTCCTCTCTCTGGGCTTTCAGCTCCAGAAATCCGGAATAATTCGTATCGTAACTGTAGATTTTTCCTTTGTCGATCTCCACGATCCGGTTGGACACGCTGTCTAAAAAATAACGGTCATGAGTTACCATGATCAGGCTGCCGCGCCAGCGTTTCAGATAATCCTCCAGCCAAGTTGCCATGGCGTGATCCAAATGGTTCGTCGGCTCATCCAGCACCAGAATATCGCAAGGCTGCATCAAAATCTCCGCCAGCGCCAGACGTTTTCGCTGACCACCGGAAAGCTCCGATATTTTCTGATCCAATCGGACAATGCCAAGGGTCTGAAGCATGCTTTTCGCTTCTCCTTCCATGTCCCACTGTGTGCTCTCAGACATTTTTTTCTCCACATGCTCCCAGACGGTGCAGATGTCATCAAATTCCGGCGTCTGTGGCAAAAAACGGATCACCACATGGTTTGCTTTCGTACAGCTTCCCTCATCCGGTTCCTCCAGTCCCGCAGCAATTTTTAAAAGTGTGGACTTTCCGGTTCCGTTGATGCCAATGATTCCGACTTTTTCCCCTTCCTGCAGGAAAAAAGACGCTTTGTCAAGCAGTACACGTTCTGTATACGCTTTTGTAATATTTTCCAATGATAATAAATTCATAATCAATATATTCCATTTCTATGTTTCTTGTCAGTTCTATTTTAACTGATTTTCGCCAAAAATACAAACCCCTCAGCGCAATGCTTTTCCTTCTATCGCCTATTTCAAATCGAATGTTACAGTTCACACGCGCCATTCACAAAATCGCACCTGTTTCCTTGCATATTTAAACTTGAAATGATATACTTAAACATTAAAGAAAGCATTGATTTTTGTATGTTTTTTAACAATGCTGCAAAGAGGAGATTTATCATTATGGAGCATAATATTTTTATGGAAAATCAGAAACCGATTTCTTTCGAACAATATCTGCAATACGACGAAAACAGCCGCAGTAACTTAGGAGAAACACTTCCGGTTCTGGTCTACCGTATGTTGGAATATTCCATCAAAGAAGAACTGATCGCTCAGTTTGGCAAAGAAAAACAGATCGACATTTTCCGGGAAGCCGGTCAGCGCAGCGGCAAATACTTTGCGCGTCATATGTTGAATCTTGATCAGCCGCTGAATGCATTTATCAGTGAACTTCAGGCAAAAATGCAGGATTTAAAAATCGGTGTACTGCGAATTGAAAATATAGATGAACAGAGTGGACGAATCATTTTGACCGTTTCCGAAGATGCCGACTGCTCCGGTCTCCCGGTTCTCGGTGAAACCGTTTGTAATTATGAGGAAGGTTTTATCTCCGGCATTCTGTCCGTATATACCGGAAAACCATACTCTGCCATTGAAATAGACTGTTGGGCAACCGGAGATCGTGTATGCCGATTCCGTGCAGATGTGATTGAATCAGAAGGATAAGGATTTTTATGAGTGAAGACAAAAACTGTGACTTACTTTTTGAATATTTACGCAGTATTCTGTATGATTCCCAGATTCAAACGCTGGATGTGGCCAAACTGGAGGAACCATACCAGAAACTTGGGTTAGGACTGCAATTTCTGGAACGTGCGGTACGTGAGATGAAGACTTATTCCGAAGCTCTTTCCCGTGGAAATTTATCAGTAAAAACCCCGCCAAGAGATAATTTTTTATGTGAAAATCTGAAAAATATTCACGCAAACTTAAATCATCTGACCTGGCAGGCAAAACAGGTAGCAAAAGGTGACTACTCTCAAAGCGTTTCTTATCTTGGGGAATTTTCGGAAGCTTTCAACACCATGACACGGCAGCTTCAGGAACGGGAAGAATCCTTTAGAGAAAGACTGCTGACGGAAGCTTATCTGGATCCTCTGACCGGCATTGGAAACCGCTACTTCCTTACGGAACAAATGACAGAATTACTCAAAAACAACAAACCACTGATCTTCTGCTACTGTGATCTGGATCATTTAAAATACATCAACGACCATTTCGGACATGTAGAAGGCGATAGATACATCTGCCATTTTGTAAAGACCGTAAAGAATTTCATACGAAAAGAAGATATTTTCGCCCGTGTCGGCGGAGATGAATTCTGTCTGGTTATGGAAGACTGGACCGCTGCTCAGGCAAAAGAACGCATCACCTATATGCAGACCGCATTTGAACATGTAGAGACCAAGCCATATCCGAAAGGATTCAGCTTTGGTGTCATAGAAATCCCGACAGATCACAAGGATTTGTGCGTCAACGACATTATCGAACAAGCTGACCACATCATGTACCAACAGAAAGCACAGCATAGACACATTTACACCAAGCAGTTATCAGATGAGTAGAAAAAGACTCTGTGTAAATTGAGGAAATCGAGTTATTTTTTCTTAGCGAGCGATTGGTTAGCCAATAAGACAAAATAACTCGATTTCCGTTTATTCAAGTCGAACGCACGTGAGACTTGGTGCGTGATTCTGGTCAGC
>NZ_JRFU01000185.1 GCF_003122485.1 Eubacterium ramulus | reverse complement strand
TTGCTTTTCGCAATTGAAGCAGGGGACTTACTTGATTCGGTTAAATTTTCACTTACACGTTATACTGCTTGGATCCGCTCAAACAGTGCAGCTCCACCCTGACCGCCGGCCATACAGAATGCTACTACACCATATTTTGATCCACGACGCTCCATCTCATACACCAGTTTTGTGGTAAGGATTCCGCCGGTTCCTGCCAGTGGATGACCAAGTGCCAGCGCTCCGCCGTTTACATTTACTTTACTCATATCCAGACCAAGCTCCCGCACGCATGCGATGGACTGGGAAGCAAATGCCTCATTTAACTCGATCAGATCAATATCATCCAGTGTTAAACCTGTCTTATCCAGTAATTTGCGGATCGCACCTACCGGTCCGATTCCCATAATACTCGGATCACATCCAATCACTTCAAAATCCACAAATTTTGCCCAGATCTTCTTGCCTTCCCGGATGGCACGTTCTTTTTCCATGACAACAACTGCGCCGGAACCATCACTCATCGGTGAGCTGGAACCTGCAGTCACACGACCGTCTTTGCGAAAACACGGTTTTAATTTGCCAAGAGATTCCATGCTGCTGTCCGGTCTGACACATTCATCTTTATCGATGATGGTTACATTTCCTTTGCGGTCTGTCACCGGAACTGGAACTATCTGCTCATCAAACAGACCTGCTGCTACAGCAGCTGCTGCTTTCCTGTGGCTTTCTACTGCAAATGCATCACATTCTTCTCTTGTGATACCATATTTATCACACAGGTTTTCTGCTGTCTCACCCATGCTGTAATTGTAACCTTCCGGTCCGGTATAACGCATGCCCCACTCCGGTGGATTTAACTGATATGCCTGTTTTGCACGATTCATCAGATATGGGCGTGTGGAATCACTCTCCACACCACCGGCAACAAATACTTCGCCGTGTCCGGATTCGATCATCATAGCGGCCAGTGCAATGGCATTTAATCCGGAAGAACACTGTCTGTCAATGGTAAATCCCGGTACGGTGATCGGAAGTCCCGCTTTTAACAGTGCTACACGGGATAAGTTTGCATAATTATCATTTCCAAGGTTACCAAAAATAACATCATCTATACAAGCCGGATCAATTTCTGCCCGCTCTACTGCCGCTTTAATTGCTGCAGCTCCCAGATCAATTGCTTCCAAAGATGCAAACATGCCTCGCATTCTTCCCACCGGTGTTCTTGCAGCGGATACAATTACTGCTTCTTTCATAATTACAATTCCCCCTATCTGAGTTTTTCATCCTCTTTATAAATTCTGGCAGTCTCCTCGCCGTTTAATACACGGGTAATACCTGCTGCCAGCGCTTCCATCTCATACTCACCCGGAATAACGGCCAGTGGATGGATGAATTTTACACGTTTCTCTAATTTTTCAATAAACATTTTGGAATGGGCAATTCCGCCGGTGACAACGATTCCGTCAATCTCACCGTCTACTGCTGTTGCCAGACCACCGATGCATTTTGCCAGTTTGTAGATCATTGCATTGTAAACCAGCTCTGCATACTCGTCTCCATCAGCAATTCGTTTTTCCACTTCCCGGACATCGTTTGTTCCAAGATATGCCGTCAGACCACCTTTTCCACGTACCATGGCAGATACTTCATCAAAGGTATATTTACCGGAAAAACACAGTTTTGCCATGCCGATACTCGGGAGTCCGCCGGAACGCTCCGGGGACATGGTTCCGTCCTCATCCGTGCAGACATCTACGATCACGCCGTTTTTGTGCAGTCCGATACTGATTCCGCCGCCGGTATGAACCATGATCAGATTCAATTCCTCATATTTTTTACCAATGCTTTCCGCATACATTCTGCCGACTGCTTTTGTATTCAGGAAATGTCCCATACTCAGCTTGTCAACCAGCGGGCATCCGGAGATGCGCGGCAGATCATCCATCTCATCTGCAGTATTTCCATCGTAAATATATGCTTTGATGCCCAGATTTTTGGCCATCTCATATCCGATCATCGCTGCAAGAGAAGATGCATGCTGACCACTTGGGCGATAGATCAGAACATCGATCATCTCATCATTGACTTCATAAGCACCCATATGGATCGGTGGCAGGGAACCGCCGCGGCAGGCGATTGCTGTCAGTTTTGTCATATCGTATGCAATCTCATCTAAAAATTTCTCTACCTCTGCTTTTCGAAACGGCACCTGATCTACGATCTTTGGATACTGTGCGATGGTCTCTGCAGAATGTGTCAGATTTTTACGATACAGTTCTTTTCCGTTTTCATAAATGGCAATCTTTGTAGATGTAGAACCAGGATTAATAACAAGCAAATTAATATCTCCCATGGTTATGCTCCTTTCTGTGATGCGATGGCACCTAAAATAATCGACTGGAATTTATCATCAATTTCCGCTGCCCGGGACATCAATACAATCGGTACTTTTGCTCCCACAATGATACCAGCTGCCCTTCCGCCGCAGATTGTCATCATTTTACCCATCATATTGCCCGATACCAGATCCGGGCACACAAGCATATCTGCATCTCCGCCCACCGGACTCTGATAGTTCTTGATCTCCACAGATTCTTTCTCCAGTGCCAGATCAATGGAAATCGGTCCTTCCAGGTAACAATCGGTAAATTCACCGTTCTCCCACATCTGTTTTAATTTCCATGCATCTGCGCTTTCCTGAAGTTTTTGATTCAATGTCTCAGAAGCTGCCAGTACGGCGATCTTCGGTTTTTGGATTCCCACAGAGTACATAACATCCAGTGCATTCTGAATGATCTGTTTTTTGGCTTCCACATCCGGTTTTGTATTTAATGCAGAGTCTGTCAGCGCGATCAGTTTGTGATACTGTGCGATCTCTACAAAATCGAACTTGGACATCAGTCTTCCGGTTCTCATTCCTGAAGTTTTTGCTACAATGGCAGACATCAGGTTCTTGGTTTCCAAAAGTCCTTTCATGAGGAAATCCACCTCACCTGCATGTACCAGTTCAATGGCTTTTAAAATGGCTTCTCTCTCTCCCGCTTCGTCAATAATGTGGTAGTCTTCTTCTTTTTCTCCGATCTGCGCCAGAAGATTTTTGATCACTGGTGCATCTCCGATCAGAACTGCCTCAATGGCACCTTCTTTTCTGGCACGGGCTACTGCTGTCAAAGTATGGTCATCTTCCGCTTTAATGACTGCAAGTGTTTTCTTCGTGCAGTTCTCCAGACAATACGGAAGCAGGTCTTTTAATGCTTTTATTTCCATGTCATTCTCCTTAAAATTTCTTTGTTTATATCTATGTACATTGTTTGTACAAAAATTTCTTTGTTTGATAGGAAATTTACGCAATTTCCTATCAAATGAAAAAAGGGGCAGGGATCTTTGTCCGAAGCCCTGCCCCCTCTTTCGTTGAGCTATGTAAAACTATGAATAAAAAACAACACTTATATTTCTTAAATTGGCTTATCCGATTGCTGTCATACCGCCATCTGCGTATACAATCTGACCCGTCATGAAATCAGATGCATGAGATGCAAGGAATACTGCCGGTCCCATACAATCTTCTACGGTACCAATTCTCTGTAATGGTTTATCATCACCAAGGTGAAGAATTTCCGGATGCTCTTTGATCAGATCTTCCATCATCGGTGTTACTGTATTTGTAGGTCCGATAGCGTTTACGCATACTTCCGGTCCAAGGTCGCATGCAGCTGTTCTGGTAAGCATATCCAGCGCACCTTTTGTTGTACAGTAGCTTGCGTTTCCGCCTAAGCATGCACGTGCACCACGTGTGGAAGATACGTTAATGATCTTGCCGTATCCGCGCTCTTTCATCTGTTTGCCAAAGTATTTGCAAAGCATTGCGATACCAACAACATTTACCTGAAGCATACCGTCCATAATTTCTTTCGGGAGTTCTGTCAGGTGATGTTTTACGTTGTATCCCTGAGAGTTTACAAGTACATCAATGTAACCTTTGTCTGCGATGATCGTATCGTATAATGCCTTGATGCTTTCCTCATCAGATGCATCTACGGTGTATACAGTTACATCTTTTCCTGTTTTCTCTTTGATTTTCTCTTTTGCTTCCAGCAGTTTCTCCATGTTACGGCTTGCGATAGACACATCTGCACCGTAAGCTGCAAGTGCCTCTGCGATGCCTGCGCCGATTCCGCCATGTCCACCAACTACTAAGGCTTTTCTGCCGTCCAGTCTAAACATTGTTCCAAGATCAAATTTGTATGTTTCGCTCATTTTGTAAAAACCTCCTTATTTGTTTTCAACTAGCCTATTTAATTGCAAAATGTGTGCCAGTTTTTTATTTTTATCAAATCCCCGTAGTTACGGTATTTTCTGTACTTTCTCCCGAAAAGACGCCTGTTTTTTCTGCGATTTTATTTGCATGACTGCTAATTTTTTTCAAAAACGCAAATTTTTTGTCTGATTCCGGTCTTATCTTGCAAGCGGCGGGATACCAAGAATCTCTCTTGCCTCTGCCGGTGTTGCTACCTGTTTTCCAAATGTTTCTACTGCTTTTACTGCACGCTCTACCAGACCAACGTTCGTTGCCGGAACGCCTTTGCTGAAGTATACATTATCTTCCAGACCAACACGGATATTGCCGCCCAGTGCCAGTGCTGCATACATGATCGGCAGATGCTGTTTGCCAACGCCAAATGCAGACCAGGTAGAACCTTCCGGAATATGATTTACCAGATATACCAGATTCTCTACCGTTGCCGGCATACCACCCAATACTCCAAGGCAGAACTGATAGTGGATCGGTGTGGATAAATGACCTTTTCCCGCAAAATAATTTGCGATACCAAGCATACCTGCATCAAAAATCTCTACCTCCGGTTTGATGCCGCGCTGCATATACACGTCACCTAACTCCTCCAGGAACTGTGGCGGATTCATAAATACTCCGCCCGGCATCCAATTGAACGTACCGGCATCATAACTTCCCATCTCAATACCATCCAGCTCTTTGTGATGTCTCATACGGTCTTCATAAGTGGCTGTACCGGTATTGTCGCCGGAAGAAGTACAGTTGATGATTACATCACAATCTTTTTTCGCACGGATCAGTTTGATGGTCTCCTCAAATTTCTTCTCATCCATACATCCGATACCTTCATCATTTCTCATATGAAGATGAACGATGGCAGCTCCCGCTTTCCAGCATTTGTAAGCGTCCTCTGCAATTTCTTCCGGTGTCAGCGGAATACTTGCATTTTTCTCCTTCGGTGTTACGGCTCCTGTCAGTGCTGCGGTAATAATAACTTTATCCATTTTTCTTTTCCTCCAAATTTTTATTTTTTTCCTATTCTTTGTAATTTTGTGATTTTAATATCTTTCCATAATACCTCCCATTTTTATTTCATCTGCTTCAAGTCGAACGCATGTGAAGCTTCTCACAAAGAACAGTTATCTTTTTGCAAATGCGCAAATTTTTTTTCCAAAAACCAGATGTATGTTGTTCCAAATACAGCCGATCTTCTGTTTTTTACCTGAAAACCCATGCAAAATGATATGAATTTTTCGCATTCCCCCTCTTATACTGCAAAAACCATGCCTGTATGACGATGGCATCAATTTTGCACAATTATTAAGTATCAAAAAAATAAATAAATGAAAGATCAGGAGGTTTTTACGATGAAAACTTATAAAGCTGCCTTTGTCGGCACAGGAATGATTGGTGCTGGTCTTGCTGCCAACGCCGCTTTGAACAATTTTGACGTTACCTTATACGATGTCGTTGACAGGGATAAAATGAAGTCCAACTTAACACACATCATGGATATTCTGGTAGAAGCGGAAGCTATCACACAGGAGGAAGCAGATGCTGCGCTGGCAGATGTCCGTTACACCAATGATCTGGAAGATGCTGTCCTCGGAGCAGATTTCGTACAGGAGTGTATTCCGGAGCGCCTTCAGTTAAAACAGGATACTTACCGGACGATTCAGAATGTAACCGGTCCGGATACCGTGATCGCAAGTTCCACATCCGCAATCTTTCCAAGCAAACTGCAGGAGGGAGCTATGTATCCGGGTTCCATCGTCGTTGGACATCCGTACAACCCGTCTTATCTGCTTCCGCTGATCGAGATCTGTGGTGGAGAAGGTGCAGATCCGACCATTATGGCAAAAGCAAAAGAAATCTACGAAGCAATGGGAAAAGTTCCGGTTATCTGTAAAAAAGAGATCAACGGATTCGTTGTAAACCGTCTGTCCTGGGCAGCGCTTGCATCCGCAAAAGAGTGTATCCAGGAAGATATCTGCTCCGTAGAAGATATCGACAAAGCCATCATGTACGGTCCCGGTATGCGTATGGCTGTCACCGGTCAGATGCTTACCATGAGTCTCGGTGTAGACGGCGGTTTCCGCAAAATGGCAGAAAAATACGGCAACGAGCCATCCGAATACGATGAAATCTATGCACAGGGTGTAGATGAAGAAATCGCAAACCGTCCGGACTGGCAGGGAAATACAGTTGATGATGTATGCAAATACAGAGATAAAATGTTTGTACAGCTATTAAAACTGCAGAAACTTTTGTAATTATTTGGCTTTGTGTATGCGAAATTTATACAGATGAAAAAATAGTAACCTGTTGAACATATTTCTTGTCTATATTATAATGTGACAGTAGTAGCATTTATTTTTACATAAGGGAGACAAGAAGGGGGACAAAATGACAGACAGAGAAATCATGCTCTCCGCGGAGCAGCGTATTGATGAACTGATGAACAAAATGCTTGGTTCTGATCCCGTTTCCAAAAAGCAGGTCCTTCAGGAACTCAAAGCAGTCAAAGAGTCTGTTCATCAGGTTACCACATCTACTATTGATTACCAGATCGTTGTCGATAATCTGGATGATAATATTTTAATTGCAGATGCATCTGAAACAATTTTGTATGTGAACAAAGCATATCAAAAGTCTTCCGGTATTCCAAAAGAAAACCTGATCGGCAAAACCGTTTCTCACATTGCAGAAACCACCGATTATTTCACGGTTACCACCGTGCCGGATGTTATTCAGAAAAAAGAACCGGTGATGAAGCTGTCCTATCTTCCGGGACAGAAGAATCCTAGTATTGTTGTTGGCATGCCGATTTTCTACAGTAATGGGGAATTGCAGTATATTATAGCAACCAACCGCGAATTATCTACCTATACGAATCTGCGTGATAACTACAACACATTTTTAAATCTGCTTTCTGATATGAAATCTGCCAAGAATGCCGTACAGGTCATTCAGGAAACTTTTACCTTATCCGAAAAGCAAATGATCGGCGAAGGAAAAGAGATGACTCAGATCCGAAAGTTCATCTCCAATGTTGCATCCACAGATGCCACCGTTCTGGTTACCGGAGAATCCGGTACCGGTAAAGAGCTCATCGCCGATGCAATCTATACCGCAAGCAAACGAAATAACATGCCTTTTATCAAGATCAACTGTTCTTCCATTCCGGCACAGCTTCTGGAATCCGAACTGTTCGGTTATGAAAAAGGTGCTTTTTCAGGTGCAAATGCACAGGGTAAAAAAGGTCTGTTTGAAGCAGCCAACAAAGGTACGCTTCTGCTGGATGAGATTGGCGATATGCCGATGGAGCTGCAGGCAAAACTGCTGCGTGCCATCCAGAGCAATGAGATCACCCGCGTAGGCGGTACCAAACCGATCCCGCTGGATATCCGTCTTATCGCTTCTACCAACTGCAATCTGAAAGCAAAGATTGCGGAAGGAACATTCCGAAGCGATCTGTATTACCGTCTTCACGTTATTCCGATCAATGTTCCACCATTGAGAGAACGTAAAGACGATATTGCGCTTTTGTGTGATCACTACATAAATATCTTCAATGAGAAATACGACAAACACCTTGTATTATCCGAAGAAAATAAAGATGCCTTGATCGGCTACAGCTGGCCGGGCAACATCCGTGAACTTCGAAATATCATGGAATATTTGGTGGTATGCGCCTCCGATATGGATCATCTGGACAACTCTTTCCTGTACAGTATCTTTGATCTGGAGGGCATAGATTCCTATATGGAAGTCAAGAAAAATATGACCTTATCCGAAGCGGTTTCTTCTTACGAAAAAGAATTTTTAACCCTTGCCATCAAGGATGTTAAGAATCTGAAAGAAGCCAGTGAGATTCTGGATGTGGATATTTCCACGGTTTCACGAAAATTAAAACAACATGGATTATCTTTGAAGAAATAAGTTACCTATTTATATTTCTCAAACGTTCAAGAATGCTTTTTAACAAACAGGAGACGATGTATCCGAAAAAGATCCATCGTCTCCTGTTGTGCAGAACACGGGCTCACGTACGTTCAACCTGCATTTGCAAAATATCCTGTTTCTTTTTGCAAAAATACCTGTTTCTTTTTAGGAAATCACGAAAAAAGCCCGTTTTACGCTGTTTAAAAACTGGCATGATATTTGCATTAATATAAGTATCAGAGAAAGCTGGGAGAACAGAGGAATATACTTAGAACTTAACAATTGCCTTTTTATTTTTTAGAATTACCCTTCCTCATATAGAATAATATAAATTGATTTTTTCATTCTGTTCTCTTCCTCGTTAAAAAGAACCAGATTGTCCTGCCCTGACACTCTGGTTCTTTTTCATTTCATTTATAATTTTTTCTTAATAAAAAACGGCAACAAAAAAAGAAGTAATGCGCAAAAAATCCATGCGCATTTACCTCTTTCGCTATGATGCGATACTTAATACCTGGTCTTCTCATCAAATACTTATATTATTTTGCCAGAATATCACTCTCTGCATTGATCAGATGCGTTGTCATCCATTTAGCAGCTTCCTCTTCCTTCTGGTTCTTTACTGCCATATAAATCTTTCTATGTACATCCAAAATCAGCTCATACCGCACCTTCTGTGTGCTTTTCTTGCCTCTGTTCAGAATCTCTGTCAGAGATTTTCCAAGCACATTCCTGCACACCTGCAGCATAATGGAATACATACTGTTCTGGGAAGCCTCCGCCACAGCTACATGAAACTCCATATCGCACGCCATAAATTCTTCCGCATTTCCAATTGTACTTTCTGATCGCTGAAGAATTGTTTTTATTCTCTCCAGATCCTCATCGGTACGGCGTTTCGCTGCCAGACGTGCCGCTTCACACTCTGTCAGACGTCGAAATTCCAGAATTTCTTCAATGGTCATGCCCTTCATCTGAATGATGGTCTCCAGAGACTGTACGGCATTATCTACATTTAATTCCTGCACAACGGCTCCGCTGCTGCCGGAATAAATTTTTATATATCCTTCCCGCTCCAGCATACGCATCGCTTCACGTATGGTCGGACGGCTTCGGTGCATCATTTCCATCATTTTTCGTTCCGATGGAAGCCGCTCACCCGGATGGATTTCTCCGTCCAGAATCAACTGTCTGATTTGATTATAGATTTCTTCGCTCGCCCGTTTAGTCTGAACAGGCTGTAATTCAATCTGAATTTCATTTCTCATGCGTTTCCTGTCCTTTCACATATGTTGTAATTATAGCGATTTAATTGTATCTGTGCAAGGATAAAAACGCAATTATAAAAAGAACCAGGTTATCCTGCCCTGACACCCTGGTTCTTTTTCATTTATAACATTTTTTCTTATTCTTATTTGACCATACCGGACAGACGACCTGCTACACCTGATTTTTTCAAAAGCATGTAGATCACAAATCCGATCACGATACCTGCGCCGGTCTGGAATGCCAGTGCCGGAATCTCGATAATGGCGGTTTTTCCACCATACAGCACAACTCTTACCAGTGTGTACGCAATGATGTGAAGCACACCACCTGCAATGGCACCGATCAGGAAAGATCCTTTTTTATCTTTTAACACTTTGTGCATAATCAGTCCCATTACAATTGCCCACATGCATTTGATCAGCAATGTTGGAACAACCCAGTAGAAATATCCGCCAATAAAATCAGATAATCCGCCGCCGATGGCACCTGCAATGGCACCTTTTTTCATACCGAATAAAGCAACGGTCAGCAGGATCATGCAGTCTCCCAAGTGTACATAACCACTGATGGTCGGGATTTTAAAAATATAAGTTCCCAAAAATACCAGAGCAGCCATTGCTGCTGTCACCGTGATATCAACGGTCCGGATCTTCTGTCCGGTGCTTGTTACATTTGTCTGTGCATCCATTTTCTTTACTCCTCTCAAACTCTCCATTTTTCATTTTTGTCATTTTTTCTGATAAAATTCGTCTTAATAAAGTCACATTCATCAGTCGCATATTTTCAATCGGATTATACTGCTTACTCGTAATTAATATTAACTCTGACAGCATAAATTAGATTGTCTTTAATTCCATGAATTTCTTCGCATTGTTATAAAATACATCTTCCAGCTGTGCATCGTTTAATCCACAGGAATAAACACGCTGAATCTCTACACTCGGATGATGGAACGGGGAATCGATACCGAACATGACGCGCTCGCTTCCCACGGTCTCATAAGCATTTTTGATCTGACATCCCATCGGCATTCCGGATACTTCCAGAAACAGGTTGTCATATTTGTACGCCATGTTCAGACTGCCTTCGATATAAACACCATGTCCGTGTCCCATATGGATCATAACGGTCGGCACATGCGGATGGCGCTCTGCCAGCAGACCGATCTGCCACGGCAGGGAATAAGGCGGATGTCCACAGTGGATAAATACCGGCTTTTTGTACGCTTCTGCAATCTCCATGATCGGATCCACCATCGGAGAATCCGCGGTAAATGCATCAAAAAGCGGCTGCATTTTTACCCCTGCAAAATTTTCATCCCGCAGATAATGCTCCAGCATATCATATGCTTCCTGCCCTTCATTGGCATTTACCCAGCAAAGCGGAATGATCTTGTCCGGCGCTGCCTGATATGCCTCTTTCAGTTCCTTATTCAGATGACATCCTGCCGGACAAAGAATCGTTTTTTCAATATTGTACTCCTCCATCTGTTCTGTCAGACGGCTGAGGTCAAAATCAATGTTAAACGGACTTCCGAATTTTCCAATGTGGGAATGTGCATCTATTTTCTTAAAATGGTTATAGTGGTTATCCATAAGAAACACCTCTTCGTTCTTTATGTTTTTCTGATAAATTTTGCTTTGTTTGATTATAATGTTTTCACCGATGATTAACTTGGTGTCTATCTTAACCCCACATTGGTATATTTAACACTTCCAGTTTTTGCATTTTTGACCATGCCAGTTTTGGCTACGAGTGGCGCGGATGAATGGATTCAAGAATGCTCCGGCATTCTTGTTGCGAGGTGCGCGTCATGCAAT
>NZ_JRFU01000183.1 GCF_003122485.1 Eubacterium ramulus | reverse complement strand
TTCAGAATCACTGCACTCTACACTCCGTTCCGGTCGGCGCAAAACCATTTTAGCACAGACATAAGTTTCTTCCTCATATCTGACAGATTTCAGGGCACTATCTTAGATAGTATAGCACCTTTTATTTATAAAGAAAAGTTTCCGTTCGCATACTATGTAAGATGATGTGTAAACTGGCTAGTAAAATAGTTACAGTGTTACAGTTCACACGCGCAATTCGTAAAATAAAAGAAGATAAAGCCAAACTTCGACTTTATCTTGACATTTCTCTGCTCTATATAACTTGTATCTCTTTTATTATAATAATAAGTATCATTAAGATCATCACTACTATAATAGCATCCTCTCTAACTCTCGAATTTGAAAATGCATTTAAGCGGATGCAATATGTTCCTGAATATAATCATGCATATTTTCTTTTTCTATTCCAAGTACCACGGACAATTCCCCGTACAGCTCCTGCTCAGCCACACGCATATACCGCTCATCCAATGCTGTCACCTTCTTGCCCGCTGCCAGACGCTCGTCCTTTCTCTGGTGCAGTGTTTTTAAAATGCTGATCCAGGAACGGCCGCTGCACTCATGCAGAGCGGCTTTATAGCTGGCTTCGCGCTGCTTCTCATTCGGTACTTCCAAAACCTCAATGCTTGGAATATCCTGAATCAGACGCTTTGCCTCCTCCGGAGTCATTACTTTACGGATCATTACCTTGTTACTGTCAATCGGCAGATAGACTGTCTGCTCACTATTCTGCACCGGATGCATAATATAGAAAAGACGATTTCTGTCAACACCGGGAATATCTACGTGCGAAATATCCTGAATCTTGCAGACACCCTTACTTCCATAAACGACATATTCCCCTTTTTCAAACATACACAACGCTCCTTTCTTCTCATTTTAAATGGAAACTTCCATTTTATAACTTGTGTGTGGAAATAAATTGTTAGCCATTTCTCTTTTTTCAACAATTGTTATATATAGTATACCACACTTTCGCAAAAGAAGTCAGTGAATTGTATATATTTTCAAAAATTTTGTGACTTTTTACAATAATCAGTCGATTCGTTTTTATTAGTTTTGCACAACGTTTCTGTAATTCTTTACGCAACATAGACAATAAAGTATGTATTATTCTCTGTAGGCGGGCTTGTTTCATGATGGATTACCATAATTTTTCAATATAGTTATCTGAATTTTCCTATAATAAAAAAGAACCCTGATAACCAGAGTTCCTTTTTCCAGTCATTATTTTTCTTCTTTTTTCGGCGAATGATGCATATCACGAATCGGGATATTTGCATACAATGCCGGAACGGTTCCGTTTCCTGTGTCGGATTCGGTCTGTGTAATCTGGATATCTAATCCTTCCGCATCAATTTCCATATATTTGGAAATCACCTTGATGATATCGTTTTTGATCAGCTCCATCACATCCGGTGAACAATTAGCACGATCTGATACAAGTAACAACTTCAGGCGGTCTTTTGCTACATCCCCGGAACTTTTTCTTTTGAAAAAATCCATAAATCCCATAGTAAAAGCCCTCCTAGTTCTTCTTGAACAAGTTTTTCAGCTTGTCAAACACGGTCTGTTTTTCTTCCAGATTTAAAAATTCCACTGTCTCACCAAGGATTCTTCTGCAGATATTGGAATAAGCCTGTCCTGCCAGACAGTCGCTTCCTACCAGCGGCTCACCCTGATTGGTGGAGATAACGATATGCTCATCATCCGGAACTGCACCAAGCAACGGAATTGCAAGGATATCACATACATCATCTACAGACATCATGTCGCCACGTTTTACCATATCCATACGCAGACGGTTTACGATCAGCTCAGTCTTCTGAAGCTCATTTGCCTCAAGAAGTCCGATGATACGGTCAGCATCACGAATTGCAGATACCTCAGGTGTTGTTACAACAATCGCTCTGTCAGCACCTGCGATCGCATTTTTAAATCCCTGCTCGATACCAGCCGGACAGTCAAGAAGGATGTAATCAAACTCCTCACGCAGCTCATCGGTCAGTTTTTTCATCTGCTCCGGAGTAACGGATGTCTTATCTCTCGTCTGTGCAGACGGAAGCAGGTATAATTCCGGATATTTTTTATCCTTGATCAGTGCCTGTTTGATCTTGCAGTTTCCTTCTACAACATCTACCAGGTTGTATACGATACGGTTCTCAAGTCCCATAACCACATCCAGGTTACGAAGTCCGATATCGGTATCGATCAGTACGACTTTTTTGTTCAGCTGGGCAAGTCCTGTACCCACATTTGCGGTAGTGGTTGTCTTACCAACACCACCTTTTCCTGATGTAATAACAATTACTTCACTCATTGCATCCAGTCCTCCATACTTTTACTTGTTTCCCGCCTGCAAAAACGGGCATCATTTCTTATTTGGTATAATCGTTCAAACTTGCACGTGTGATCGGCTCTATGTAAATATTGCCGCCCTTTGCAACAGCGATCTGTGCCTCCGGAATTACCGGATTCTTCTCTTTCCGACGCAGTCTGCGCATCGGTTTCATCTTTTTGTCCGGGCTCTTTGCCAGTATATCTCCGATCTGAATCTGAATCGGATCCATCTCAAGTGCCACGATGAAACAATTGCTGTCTCCTGCGGCTCCCGCATAGGCATTGCCCTTCAAAGCTCCAAGCACTATGATATTTCCCTGTGAGATAATCTTCGCACCCGGATTGACATCACCGACGATCACGACACTGGATACGCTCTCCAGCACCTGTCCGGAACGAAGTGTTCCGCGGTAAAATTCGCCTTCTCTGCCGGATACCGAATCGTAATAGGCTTCAATCTGCTGTTTTACCAGATCCGCATGCGTCTCATCATTATCCACAATACAGATGATCGATATACTTGTATTCTCTGTAATGGTCTCTATGATCTGATATTCTTCTTCCTGAGTGAGTGTACGTCCCTCAAAAGAAATCGCCATTTTCGCATTTTTGAAAAACTTCTCGGATTCCTGAAATTTCTCCTTAATTGCAGTCAACAGCTCCTGAAACGGCATGTCTTTGTCCAGGATCAGATTGATTCCATATTTGTTACTTTTTATGACTACTGCTTGTGACATGTATTTCCTCCAAATTCATCAGACAGGTTTTCAATGCACGGTTCTTCCGCACAGTAAACCATTCTTTAATTATACCGAATCTGGATAAATATGCAATGGTTTTTGCCGGAATCCACTGATAAAATCTGAGATTTTCGGATATTCTAACCAAGAGGAATCTTTCCCTCAGTCTACATTTAGCTCCCACTACGACAAACATACTGCAAAGATATGCACTCACTATGGAAAATAATCGTTTCTGTTCCATAACAAAATTTAGCAAAACAATTCATCTCAGTCTGAGTTGAGACTCCCACTTCTGCAAGTGGTGAGTA